>NZ_JALRGW010000025.1:0-36122 GCF_023253315.1 Aestuarium sp. | reverse complement strand
GTCATTATTCAAAATGGCTATGGCCGTGATTGCCGTAGGTATTCGGGTGGAAAGTATGCAGAGTTTGAAACTGCACTAAGTCGATCTTTGATTTCGCACGGCTACTGCCGATAGGAGGTTCTATGAAGGGTTATCGCTTTTTATCCGTTACCCTAGTAGCGGCCTCTACCTTGTTCACAGTGCCATCAGTTAACGCTCACTCTGGGGGCTTAAACGCTCAAGGATGTCATGCGGGTTCACAGCCGTATCATTGCCATCGACCCCAAGTCGTAACTCCGCAGAGCAGTCCCGAGGTGAAATTATCTCGTACTGGTATCTGCCATGCTCGTGGATCGAGATATTATCAACAAACGAGGAACTTTGTTGCCTATGCCAACATTAATGAATGTTTGAGGGCGGGAGGGCGACTGCCGAGGAACTAAGTGCAATACTTCAAGGCGCTGGATTGGGATTTCCTCGAGCTCGATTGCGTGTAAGAATTATAACAGAGATCAAAGTACATCACTGACTACTGGCTCGTTTTGAGCAATACTCTGGTGCCATGTAGCTGCTGATCGTTTGGGGTGTTTCCGGGTAAGGACCGGCTCACAATTCGCCCTTGAACCTTCACAGCAATGGATAAACAGGCAAGGATGTACTGCTATTTACTATGTTGCAATCAGATGAGGCCGCCTGGGAGTGTCAAATGATAGTGGAGTACCTAGATGGACTTCTTGAAGCTATAAGGAATTTTTTGATTTACGTTTTGCCCCTGGCGGCAATTTGGTGGCTGATCAACGGCCTTCGAGAGCTGAAAAGGGACGGATTCCTAGGGCATTTTTTGATTTCTGGACTTATTTATTTTGGGCTCGGCTTTTATGGAACTTATTGGTTGCACAGCAAGGGGGTCGACTATGCGATCCTAAATTTAGTTTTTTGGTCGGTAGTCTTTATGATCTACGAGCTGAAAGCGTCGTCACGCAGTGTTAAGAAGCCATTGGATGATAGTTAAAATCGGCTGTGATAATATGTTAGACTTTTCGAAACTACTTAAGGTACTGCGGCTCCGATCCGATATAGTTCTTGATTTGTTTAACAGAAAAACGCGAACATACTCATAACCAATACATTCAGATATTTAAGGTAATCATGATATGGCACTTCTGGGCCGGCTCACTCTTACAGCTTGTTTTTTTGCCCTTAGTTCAATGGTGGTGACGGCTGAAACCGTGCTTTATTGCACTGAGGAACACATGGCCGGAATGCAGCACCAATTCGATCGCTGGGGATCATTCTATGGTGATGAAGAGTTTGGTCGTCGTTACGCTATTAAGTTTAACGATGATATGTCGGAGTTATCTGGTGTCCAAGGTACGGATACTAAATATTATTGCGGTAGTTATTTCCCCAGTAAAGCTCCAGATGCGATTACCTGCGTCAACTCTTTGGTTGCAACGATGCACTTTACATATTCGACAGAGAATAAACGTTTTGTCCTTGCTTTACTCGGTCCTGGAGGATGGCTTGCCGAAGGCACAGAGCGTGGCGAACAATTCGATGAGTATTTACCGGAGAAGATAGTGTTAGGGCAGTGCCAATCGTTTTGAGCTAAGTTCTCGCAACTTTGTAACGATCTCTTCGGGCTTTGGTCGTATGTTTGCCATTACTGGTCCTCCGCTTCTTAAACATAGCGGTGGACCGGTTAAGTGGGGGAGGCTCAGGACTGCATGCAATCCCATGAAGGAAGCCGACCAAGTCAGAGATCATCATGCAATCTTCAGGGCTGTAATCGGACGATAAATATACGTCGAGGCGGTCGAGGTTTGTGGTCAAGATGGGCTCACTTTCAATAGTCGGACACTTTCGAGAAGAAACTAACGAGCAGGTCCGATTTAACTCGGTTGCACCCACGCGGAATCTAGAATGAAACGACCCTTTGGAAAAGAACAGCTAGTGATTTGCTATAGGCGAGCGCAGTAAAACTAGAAGGCTGAAATATCACCTTTGAAGAAAGCCCCCAAATGAAGGGCTGAAGGTCGTCTCTCCCCTGAGAGTACGACGCTAGAGCATTTCTCGTCCCTAAAGGCCAACATCTAGAAAAGTTCGACAGCCATGTTGATCCCTCAGGTGGCACTACAATTGTTTAACGTTGGGCTGCGAAAAAATATTCAAAAAAATCTGAAGGGGTATTCATCGAGAGACGAGTGGTGGTTTCCCCCATGCCCCCCGCCAATTGTGATTAGTGGATGGAATACTTGCAGTTTCGCACCGTTAAATAAAGCTTTGGTGTGGGTGAGGGGAGGTGCGTGAGAAGTTCCGATCTACTTCGTAAACAATAGCCCTCATCATAGACCGAACTCTGGTACAAACTTTGGTACAAAATGTAGGTAGTGGTGGACTTGATGTTTTGGTTATAACCTTTTAAATAAGGGATGCAATCTCTTGCGAGTGCAGGGAGTTCGAATCCTGTCGGGTGCGCCATTTACCTCTGAATATCGAACTCTGGCGGCGCGAGGGTGAAGCCTTCGAACTGGAACGCGGGCGATACCGTGCAGCCGACGAGCGTCCAATCACCAGTCGTTTTCGCGGCCTGCCAGTGATCTTTGGGCACAATGATTTGCGGGGCTTCACCAGCGAGCAGATCAGGCCCGAGGATGTGATCAACGGCTGGTCCAACATCATCCGCAGCCATTGAAAGAATGATCGGGGCACCCGCGTAGTAGTGCCAAATCTCGACAGCATCGACCTTGTGCCAATGACTGCTTTCGCCTGATTTGAGCAGGAAATAGATGCAAGTCCCCGCAGGGCGGCCGTCACCATCCGCAATCCACGTTTGACGGTAAAACCCGCCCTCTGGATGTGGCTGCAGATCAAGGTGCGCAATGATATCGTCGGCTGTCATGTCCTTAGCCTATGACGCAACCACTCGTCCTACAACGAAAAAGCCCCGCACACGGCGGGGCTTCTCAATTAGATTTCGACCTGATTACTTCAGGATCGAACGACCTGCGTATTGAGCGGTCGCACCCAGCATTTCCTCAATACGGATCAGCTGGTTGTATTTTGCCAGACGGTCAGAGCGCGACAGCGAACCTGTTTTGATCTGACCGCAGTTGGTTGCAACAGCGAGGTCAGCGATGGTCGCGTCCTCGGTTTCGCCCGAACGGTGCGACATGACGTTGGTGTAACGTGCACGATGCGCCATATCGACGGCCTTCAGGGTTTCGGTCAGCGAACCGATCTGGTTCACTTTCACCAGCATGGAGTTCGCAACGCCCTGAGCGATGCCATCTGCCAGACGGGCGGGGTTCGTCACAAAGAGGTCGTCGCCAACCAGCTGAACCTTGTCGCCGAGCTTTTCAGTCAGCAGTTTCCAGCCAGCCCAGTCGTCTTCTGCCATGCCGTCTTCGATCGAGATGATCGGGTAGTCAGCGCAGAGCGCCGCGAGGTAGTCAGCGTTCTCTTCAGAGGTCAGCGATTTGCCTTCGCCCTTCATCTCGTATTTGCCATCGACGAAGTATTCGGTCGATGCGCAGTCGAGAGCGAGGTAGATGTCTTCGCCAGCTTTGTAGCCTGCTTTTTCAATCGCGGTCAGGATGAAGTCGAGAGCCTTACGGGTCGATTCCAGTGCAGGTGCGAAACCACCTTCGTCGCCGATACCAGTGTTGTAACCAGCAGCAGAGAGTTCTTTTTTCAGGGTGTGGAACACCTCAGAACCCATGCGGATCGCTTCTTTCACGTTCGTTGCCGAAACTGGCATGATCATGAATTCTTGGATGTCGATTGGGTTGTCTGCGTGCTCACCGCCGTTGATGATGTTCATCATCGGAACAGGCAGAACGCGTGCAGAGGTGCCGCCAACGTAACGGAACAGCGGCTGGCCAGTGTATTCTGCTGCAGCTTTGGCAACAGCGAGCGATACGCCGAGGATCGCGTTTGCGCCCAGACGACCTTTGTTCGGGGTACCGTCGAGTTCGATCATCGCTTCGTCGATCTCAACTTGTTCCAGAACATCGTAGCCGACGAGGGTCTCAGCGATTTCGCCGTTTACCGCAGCAACCGCTTCGAGAACGCCTTTGCCCATGTAACGGGATTTGTCGCCGTCACGCTTTTCTACGGCTTCATGTGCGCCGGTCGATGCGCCCGAAGGAACCGCAGCGCGGCCCATGGTGCCATCCTCAAGGATGACGTCGACTTCGACAGTCGGGTTTCCGCGGCTATCAAGGATTTCGCGGGCGTGGATGTCGATGATTGTGCTCATGAAGACAGGTCCTGTGCTGAAATGTCGTTATTTTCGTCCGCTCTATAACCGTCAACTTGACGAAGGGGAAGCGGAACGAGAGCGGGATTCGCGGTAGAACGTATAAATCCCCGATGTAATGACAATAAGAACGCCCAAGAGCATGACGCCATTGATCGAGTCACCTTCGTCAAACACGATCAGACCAACGGCCAGCGCAAAGACAATCCGTGTGTAACGGAACGGTGCAATCACCGCCATGTCGCCAAGCCGCGAGGCCATGATCAGCAGATAATACGCGCCAGTGCCGATCAAAACGCCTGCAACGATATAGACCCATTGCAGCGTCGTTGGACGGACGAAGCTCTCGCCCGAATAGAGCAGAATGGCCCAACCCAAGGGAACGATGGTCAAAAACCCCCAAGCGGCAAGCTGGAGCGAATGTAGGTGCCCCTTGAGCGCTCGTGTGGTCACATCGCGCATCGCCATGCCGAGAACCCCGATAAACGCGAGGATCAGCAGCGGATCGTAGTTCGAACTCCCTGGTTGGATCACGAGGAGAACCCCGAAAAAGCCGACCCCAATCGCGGTCCAACGCCGCCAGCCCACCTTTTGACCAAGGAATAGCGCAGCCCCCATCGTCACAAACAAGGGCAGGGCCTGCATCACAGACGAGGTCGCCGCCAATGCGCCACTCGTGAAGGCTAGAACGTAAGCACCCGTGCCGATGAATTCGCCAATGTTGCGGATCACCACGCCTTTTTCGATGAGTTTTGGCGAGAGGAGGCGAATCCCCTTAGGCAACATGAACGCCCAATAGGCCAACGTGCCGAGTGCGCCGAGGATGATTAGAACCTGACCGGTCGGCATGCCGTTCTCGCTGGCCAGCTTGATAAACATATCCTCAAGCGCAAAGCCTGCCATTGCGATGGTCATCAATATCGCGCCGCGGATGTTTTCCATGGTCTAGCCCCAAATATGTTCGCGCTATCGACTTAGCTGGAAATTTGATCAAACGGAATAGAGTGTCGCAACTTAACCACGAAAAAGGGCGGCCCACTGGACCGCCCCATTATTCGGTTCTTTCTGATCGTTTAACCGATCGTCACCAGCGCATGGCGTTTCTTACCCGCCGAGAGCTTAAGCGGCTCTGCCAAATCAGCCGCGCTGAACATACGACCCGCATCCGAGCAAGGCTCGTCATTGACGCGAAGACCACCTTCAGAGATCAGGCGCTTGCCGTCCTTACCGGTTTTGGCGAGGCCCGAACGGACAACGAGTTGCGCCAGCGAAATACCATCGGCCACTTCGCCCGCGTCGAGCGTCAGCGTCGGCAGATCATCACCCACGCCACCTTTTTCGAACACTTCGCGCGCGGTGGCCTCAGCCGCAGCCGCAGCTTCGGCACCGTGTAGAAGGGTTGTGACCTCGTTTGCGAGGATGATCTTCGCCGCGTTGATCTCGGACCCTTCAAGAGCGCCAAGGCGTTCGCACTCTTCCACTGGAAGTTCGGTGTAGAGCTTCAGGAAACGACCCGTGTCCGCGTCAGTCGTGTTGCGCCAGAACTGCCAGAATTCGTAGGGCGATTTCATATCGGCGTTCAGCCAGACCGCACCATCCTGCGATTTGCCCATCTTCTTGCCGTCCGAGGTGGTCAGAAGCGGCGAGGTCAGGCCAAAGATTTGTTCGTCCACAACGCGGCGCGTCAGGTCGATACCGTTGACGATGTTGCCCCACTGGTCCGATCCGCCCATCTGCAACAGACAGCCATAACGGCGATTCAGTTCGAGGAAGTCATAGGCCTGAAGGATCATGTAGTTGAATTCTAGGAACGACAGCGATTGTTCACGGTCGAGACGCGATTTCACCGATTCAAACGACAGCATTCGGTTGACCGAGAAGTGGCGACCGATATCGCGCAGGAACTCGAGGTAGTTCAAACCGTCGAGCCACTCTGCGTTGTTGAGCATCAGCGCTTTGTTCGGCGCGTCCGTGTCGTAGTCGATGTAGGCCGCGAACACCTTCTTGATGCCTGCGATGTTGTCGTTGATCTGGTCTTCGGTCAACAGCGGGCGTTCGTCCGCACGGAACGACGGGTCGCCCACCTTTGTCGTGCCGCCGCCCATCAGGGTGATCGGCTGGTGACCGGTCTTTTGCAGCCAACGCAGCATCATGATCTGGATCAGCGATCCGACGTGCAACGACTTCGCCGTTGCGTCAAAGCCGATATAGGCCGGTACCACGCCCTTGCTCAGTGCCTCATCGAGGCCTTGATAATCCGTGCAGTCCGAAAGGAAGCCGCGTTGCATCATGACAGCCATGAAATCGGATTTGGGATGGTAGGTCATCGTCTTGTCCTTGGTTTTCGTTCGCGGCACTCTATAAGCGGCTCAACGGGTGAGGGAAAGCGTATGTTGAAGTCTGGGGCAATTCGGGCGCTTGGTGCGATGTCTGGGACATCGTTAGACGGCGTGGATGCGGCTGTTTTGGTGACAGATGGCGTCACGATCACCGAATTCGGCCCGTCCGAATTCCGTCCCTATTCCAAAGAGGAATCAGCGGTACTCCGCTCGGCTTTGGGGAAATGGGACGGCGTAGAGGTCGAAGCGGCCGCTGAAGTCATCGAAACCGCCCATGCGCAAATCCTGTCAGGGTTCGAAGATGTCGACCTGATTGGCTTCCACGGCCAGACCGTCGCCCATGACCCCGCGAACCGTGGCACGCTCCAAATCGGGGACGGCGCACTGCTGGCCGAAGTGCTCGAACGGCCTGTCGTCTGGGACTTCCGCAGCAACGATGTGAAACTGGGCGGGCAGGGTGCGCCGCTCGCGCCGTTCTATCACTTCGCCCTTGCCAAATTCATCGGCGCCACTGCGCCCGTCGCATTCCTGAACCTCGGCGGCGTGGGCAACATCACATGGGTCGACCCATCAAAGGCAAAGCCAGAGGACGCAGGAGCGCTGATCGCCTTTGACACGGGCCCCGCAAATGCGCCTATCAACGATCTGATGGTCGAACGATTGGGCGTGGATCGGGACGAAAACGGTGAACTCGCCGCCAAAGGTAACGTGGATGAGGAGATACTGAACCGCTTCCTCGACCATCGTTATTTCTACAAAATCCCGCCCAAATCCCTCGACCGCGATGATTTCGCAGCTTTGGCGACTGAGGTCGAAACCCTATCCGACGCCGACGCCGCAGCGACCTTAACGGCTTGTGCGGCGATGGCTGTTGTCAAAGGCATGGAACACTGTCCTTCAGTCCCTGCAAAATTGCTCGTCACAGGGGGCGGTAGGCACAATGCGACCCTCATGGCGATGCTCTCCGCTGGCCTCGATTGCGAGGTTGTACCTGTTGAGGATGCCGGCCTCGATGGGGATATGCTAGAGGCCCAAGCCTTTGCCTTTCTCGCCGTCCGCGTGGCCCGTGGTTTGCCGACCTCTTGTCCTTCGACGACGGGCGTTGGTGCGGCTGTTGGCGGCGGCACGGTCAGTCATCCCCTGCGCTGATCTATAGACAGCCCCGTATTCCAGTGCTAACGATAGCCGCATGAAGAGCAACGCAATCATTATCAACTGCATTATTACCTGCTGACAAACGTCACGCGGGCCGCTCTTTCACGTTTCATTCGGATCAGTAAGTTGCTAAGCCCGCAGGCGAAAACCCTGTGTGAGAGGCCGTATGACCACGATCAAACTCCATAACTCGAAGACCCGCAAAAAAGAGGTCTTTGAACCGATCGACCCGCAGAACGTGCGCATGTATGTCTGCGGCCCGACCGTATATGACCGCGCCCACCTCGGGAACGCGCGGCCAGTTCTGGTGTTTGATATTCTCTACCGTCTTCTGCGCCATGTTTATGGTGCAGATGCAGTGACTTACGTGCGGAACTTCACTGACGTTGATGACAAAATCAACGCCCGCGCCGCCCGCGATAATCGCTCGATCCGTGACATCACCGATGAAACGATCGCGTGGTATCATGACGACATGGATGCCCTCGGCGCGATGCGTCCGAACCATGAACCTCGCGCGACCGAATGGATCGGCGCGATGGTGTCGATGATCGAGGACCTCATCGCCAAAGGCCACGCCTACGAAAAAGAAGGCCATGTTCTGTTCCGCGTGCGGTCCTACGAAAACTACGGCGCCCTGTCGGGTCGTTCGGTTGACGACATGATCGCAGGCGCTCGGGTCGAGGTCGCACCGTTCAAAGAGGACCCGATGGATTTCGTCCTCTGGAAACCCTCGGACGCTCAAACACCTGGCTGGGATAGCCCGTGGGGTTATGGCCGCCCAGGTTGGCACATCGAATGTTCCGCCATGTCCTACGAACTCTTGGGCGCATCGTTTGATATCCACGGTGGCGGCAACGACCTACAGTTCCCGCACCACGAAAACGAAATCGCCCAAAGCTGCTGCGCCCATCCCGAAGGTGGCTTTGCGAACGTCTGGCTGCACAACGAAATGCTTCAGGTTGAGGGCAAGAAAATGTCCAAATCCTTGGGCAACTTCTTTACCGTCCGCGATCTCTTGGATCAGGGCATTCCGGGCGAGGTCGTACGGTACGTGATGTTGGATACGCGTTATTCAAAGCCGATGAACTGGACCGAAAAGAAAAAGGATGAGGCGAAAGAAACTATAAGGCATTGGCACCGCCTAACTGCAGACCTGTTTCCCTCAATTGATTTTCATCCCAACGAAAAATTTATTAACTCCTTAGCAGATGATCTGAATACACACTTGGCTCTCGTGTATATCAATCAGCTGCAATGGAATCCTCAATCTCTGTTGGATCATGCGCGTTGGTTCGGTTTCCTTTCTGATGCTACGAGAAATCAGTTCATTAATGAAATGGCGAGCAGCAGCTTTGGGATAGGAAACAGTCCTGAAGAAGCTGAAATTGCGCGTAAGTTAGACGCTCTTCGCAATACGCTGGTAGCGCTCCGTTACGCCGCGATGGAAACCAAAGATTTCAGCGCTGTTGATGCGATGAAAAACGCATTGATGGAGGCGGGCGTTGAGGTCCGCATGTCCAAAGCTGGAGTAGAACTTCTGCCCGCCGCAGGGTTCGATGCCGCGAAACTGGAGGGTCTATAATGACCAAAGAACGTCTTTACCTTTTCGACACCACGCTGCGCGACGGTCAACAGACCCAAGGCGTGCAGTTCTCAACGGGTGAAAAGCAAAAGATTGCGACCGCTCTGGATAAGCTCGGCATCGACTACATCGAAGGCGGCTGGCCGGGGGCGAACCCGACTGATAGCGATTTCTTTGACGCGGTGCCTGCGCTGAACAACGCGACGATGACGGCCTTTGGGATGACCAAACGGGCAGGGCGCTCGGCTGAAAACGACGATGTTCTAGCGGCGGTGATGAACGCGAATACGCCTGCAGTGTGCCTTGTTGGTAAGACGCATGATTTCCATGTGACGACCGCGCTTGGCATCACGTATCAAGAAAACACCGAAAACGTCCGCGCCTCGATCGCGCATATCGTGGCCTCGGGCCGTGAGGCGCTGTTCGATGCGGAACACTTCTTTGACGGCTACAAATCGAACCCTGACTATGCGCTCGAAGTGGTAAAGGCCGCTTTTGACGCTGGTGCGCGTTGGATCGTGCTCTGCGACACCAACGGCGGCACTCTGCCGTCCGAGGTGAAGGCGATCGTTGGCAAAGTGATCGAGGCTGGCATCCCAGGGTCCCACATCGGCATCCATTGCCATGACGACACAGGCCACGCTGTCGCGAACTCTCTCGCGGCGGTGGATGCGGGTGCGCGTCAAATTCAGGGCACCCTGAACGGTCTGGGCGAACGTTGCGGCAACGCGAACCTGACGACGATCATCCCGACGCTCTTGCTGAAAGAGCCCTATAAGTCGACGCTCGACACGGGCATCTCGACCGAGGCTCTCGCGGGGATGCGTAAACTCTCGCGTCTGCTCGACGATATCCTGAACCGCGTGCCTGCGAAACAGGCGCCCTATGTTGGGGCCTCGGCCTTTGCCCATAAGGCGGGCCTTCATGCGAGCGCGATCCTCAAGGACCCGTCGACCTACGAACACATCGACCCCGCTTTGGTCGGCAACAGCCGCATCATCCCGATGTCGAACCAAGCGGGCCAGTCGAACCTGCGCCGCCGTTTGGCAGAGGCTGGGTTTGAAGTGGACGACAAAGATCCCGCTCTGCCGCGTCTCCTCGAAGAGATCAAAGAGCGCGAGTCGCGTGGCTATTCCTACGACACCGCTCAGGCATCGTTCGAACTGCTGGCCCGCGAGATGTTGTTCCAACCGCGTCCGTTCTTTGACGTGGACCGTTACCGCGTGATCACCGAACGCCGCCGTAATGCTAAGGGCGAAGTGATCAGCGTGTCCGAGGCCGTCGTATCCGTCTGGATCGGGACACAACGCGTGACGTCATTTTACGAGAACGAACATGCGGATCAACTGACTGACGCGGGTCCTGTGAATGCGCTGTCGATGGCGTTGGCCAAAGACCTCGGTCCGTATCAGTCCTTGATCGAGGATATGGAGCTGGTCGACTTTAAGGTCCGTATCACCAATGGCGGCACCGAGGCCGTGACCCGCGTGATCATCGACAGCGAGGACAGCACAGGCCGTCGTTGGTCCACCGTCGGCGTGTCCGCGAACATAATCGACGCGTCCTTTGATGCGCTCCTCGATGCCGTGAACTGGAAACTCGTCCAAGACGGAGCCGAACCCGTATGACCCTGAACGCCTGCGCTGAACTGGTTCGTCAGGGCGACCCTGATCGTTTTCTCGCGACCATGGCCGCCCCGCCAGAGGCGCGGGCGAAACTCTTTCCGCTCTATGCTTTCAACCTAGAAGTCGCAAAGGCCCCTTGGGTGACGCGCGAACCTATGATCGCGCAAATGCGGTTGCAATGGTGGCAGGACATCGTGACCGAAGTGGTCGAGGGCAAACCGCCCCGTGCGCATGAAGTGGCGGGTCCTTTTGCAGAGGTCGTGAAATCCACCGCTCTGCCGCCCTCAGTCATTTCGACCATGATCAATGCGCGGTATTGGGACATCAACGGCGACCACTTCGAAAACGAAGAGGCCGTGATCGCTCATATCGACCGCGGTGCAGGGAGCCTGACCGTACTGGCGGCTTTGGCGCTCGGTGCTGATACGGAAAAAGAGGAAGCCATCCGCGAGGCCGCTATCGCCTCTGGCATCGCCAACTGGCTATTGGCCGTTCCCGCGATCAAGGCCGCAGGGCGCAAACCTTTGGCCCATGAAACACTGGCCGAGGTAAAGAACCTCGCCGACTATGGCCTTCGGATGCTTGCGAAACACCGCAGCACCGACTTTGGCCCCGCAGTTCCAGCCTTGCGCGCTGGATGGCGGGCCAAGGCGATCCTGTCAGCCGCTATTGCTGATCCACAATCCGTCCCCGACGGACGCCTGACCACGTCAGAGTTCCGCCGCAAGGGTTCGCTCATGCTGAAACAGCTAACGGGCCGTTGGTGATCAGAGGTCTTTTGGACGTAGCGCCAACCAGATCAGCGATCCACCAGCAAGCGCGAGGAATGGCACCATCGCTACGTTGACAGCCGTCCAGCCGTCAATCGGCGACCCGCCTGAACAGTTCATCAGACCGCCCGACGCCAGCGACGCCACCGTCACGCCGCCAAAGACCAACAGGTCGTTCAGGCCCTGAATGACACCGCGTTCATGCGGCTCGTGCGCCTGCGCCAACATCGTTGTTGCGCCGATAAAGCCAAAGTTCCATCCGACACCCAAGAGGATCAAACCTGCGTAAAAGCTCAACAGCGACGGCGACGACGCCTCATCCGCGAGCTGAACCCCAGCGAGTGCCGCGATCCCAGCAAAGGCGAGGATCACAAGGCCCGTCGCCATGATCGTCTTTACGCCAAAGCGTGCAATCAGGTGACCTGTAAAGAACGACGGAATGAACATCGCTAGAACGTGCGCGGTGACGATATCGTTTGAACTATCAACGCCGTAACCGCAGCCCACGACCGCCAGCGGGGTCGAGGTCATCACGAGGTTCATCAGCGCATAGCTGACCATGCCGACGATGATTGCTACGATGATCGGCGGATGTGCGAGCAGCGCTTTACGTGTCCGCGCGATCGGCGCATCCAGAACTTTCGGCGCCGACTTGCTGCCTTTTGGTAGATCGAGCGCGAGGAAAAGGAACAGACCAAACAGGTTGATCGCCACGATCGCGAGGTAACTGCCAAGGAACGGAATGACCGGATTGATGTCTCCGACCACTTTGTTCAACTGTGGCCCTACGATTGCGGAAATCAGACCACCCGCCATTACATAAGAAATCGCCTTGGGCTTGAACGTGTCAGTCGCTGTGTCTGTCGCGGCAAAGCGGTAGAAGCCCTGCGCCGACATATAGATACCCGTGATATAGGACCCCAAGAGGAACAACGGGAAGTTCGCGAAATAGAGGCCAGCCGCCGAAATCATCGCGCCCAGCATCCCCGCAAAAGCACCGAGCATGAACCCAAACTGACGGCCATTGCGCTGCATTAGCGGCGACAGCCATGGCGCAGTGGTCATTGACCCGAACACGATCATCGAAATCGGCAATGTCGCCCAACAAGGGTTCGACGCCAGTTGTTTGCCCGCAAGACCGCCAATGGCAAAGATCATCGGCATTTGCGCGCCCAAAATCGCTTGGGCTACCACCAGCACTGCTACGTTGCGTTTCGCGCGGCGGTCGTCGGTATAGATCGTATCCATGGGAAGTCCTAAATTCGTTACCGCCTTTGTGACGGCCTTAACACATGGCGTCAATCACATGTGCGAACGATCCATAGGCGCGGCCGAGCCGCAGTCCCATTGCGGGCAGGTCGGTGCCTTCGGCATCTTTAGCGGTGAATAGCGCGTCACCTTCGGCTTTTATTGTAGTCGCATAGTGAAACTCATGCGCAGCCCAATGCCCTGCGAATGGACCCTGTGTGCCCGTCACCGTCCGATACCCCAGATGCAGTTTTCGTTGTGCAAACGAGGTTTCCAACCGCAACAGCCCAGCCATCTCGTGTCGCGTGCCATCGGCATCAATCAGACCGTCACCCATGACCATATAGCCACCACATTCTCCATAAATATCAGTGCTTAATGCGGCGTTCCTTAGGTTTTGGATGAATCCTGATCCGACAATCTGACCCGCATAGAGTTCTGGATAACCTCCGGGGAGATAAACCAGATCAGCCTCTGGGATAGGATCACCATTGAGCGGTGAAAACGGAATGACTTCGGCCCCATTGCGTCGCCAATCTGCAATCATATGCGGATAGGAAAAGGCAAAAGCGCGGTCTTGGGCCAAGGCAATACGCTGCGCTGGCGGTGTGAGGCCAGCTTGGGTGCCTGTCGCCACAGGGCGCATCAACTTCCGCAGAGCGTCAATGTCCACATGACGACGGACCAGAGCGGCAGCGCTATCCAGAAACGCATCCAAATCTTCGCGCTCGTCCGCTTGAACTAGGCCGAGGTGACGGGAGGGCTGAACGATCTGCGCATCACGTGGAACGGCCCCAAGAACGGGAATGCCTGTCGCGTTAAGTGCGCGGCGTAGAATGGCTTCGTGTCGCGGCGATCCGACCTTGTTCAGGATCACGCCCGCGACGGTCACGTCCGACGCAAAGCCCGCAAAGCCAGCGACCAGTGGTGCGATCGAACCCGCCATCCGCGCCGCATCGACCACCAAAACGACCGAAAGGCCCAGCGCACGGGCCAAATCCGCGCTCGACCCACGGTCATCAGGTGGCGCGCCGTCAAAGAGGCCCATTGCGCCTTCGACGATGAGCGGCCCATCACCAGCGGCAAGCGACCGAATACGATCAGGCGTCATCGCCCAAGCGTCCAAGTTTACACAGGGTTGTCCGCTAGCAACTGCATGAAATCGAGGGTCAATGTAATCAGGGCCAGATTTCGCACCGCGTACGTTCAGCCCGTCTTGGGCCATGGCGCGCAAAAGGCCCAAGGTGATCGTCGTCTTGCCCGATCCCGAAGCGGGTGCAGCAATGACGATCCCTGTCATGCGCTCTCTGCCGGACGACCACGTCCAAGGGGATCGAGGTTGCGCGGTTCAATACCGGCCGCAAGGCTCTGCCAATCTAGAACCTGACGCATGAGAACCGAACGGCCCACGCAAATAATCGCAGGTGGTTCTAGCCCAGCGGCCGCGATATCGGCCTCTAGCGTGCCCAAGGTGGACTCCAAAACCTGCTGGTTCGGCGTTGTGGCATTGGTCACGACAGCAACAGGTTCCGACAGCGGTCGCCCCGCCTCAATCAGGCTACCTGCGATCTGGGCGATATGCTTCATCCCCATGTAGATCACGAGGACTTGCGACCCCTTGCTGATCGCCGCCCAATCGAGCGACTGCGGGGTTTCGCCCGACTGGTCGTGACCCGTGACAAAAGTCACCGACTGGTTCACGTCGCGGTGGGTGACTGGAATACCTGCGTAGGCCAAACCGCCGATACCTGCCGAAATGCCGGGTATGATCCGCACAGGGACGCCATGCTGGATCAGGGTTTGCGCTTCTTCGCCACCACGTCCGAACACAAACGGATCGCCGCCCTTGAGGCGCAGAACCTTTTTGCCCTCTTTCGCCATATCGACGAGCTGGAGCGAGATGTCGCGCTGCTTTGCCGACGGTTTGCCGCCGCGCTTGCCCGCGTAAATATGTTCCGCATTCGGGGCGAGCGCGAGGATCGCCTCATCCACGAGCGCATCATAGATCACCGCATCCGCTTGTTGGAGGCCGTTCACAGCATGCAAAGTCAGCAGCCCGGGATCACCAGGGCCAGCACCACAGAGCCATACCCAACCGGGTTTCAAAACGGGCCATGTCTGGCCGGAAAAGGGAAGCGAGTCGATCATGGGGTGGTTATGCCCCGTAAGCGGACCTGAATAAAGGCGACAAACGACGCAGTTTGCTGGATTGGCGGCACGGATAACCCGTTCTATAGTCGCGCCATGACGCGTAAACCTGACACCCCTTTGCGCCGTGGCTGGACCACGGGCGCTTGTGCCACCGCCGCCACCAAGGCGGCGTTGCTGCGTTTGTGGGGCGGGGCGTGGCCTGAAATGGTCTCGATCACTTTGCCCAAGGGCGAAACACCTGTGTTCGAACTGGCCTATATGGACGCGGGCGACGGTTATGCCGAAGCTGGAATCATCAAAGATGCTGGCGACGATCCTGACGTAACCCACGGTGCGCTGATCCGTGCGCGGGTCGAACGGTCGACGGGGGGCGTCACGTTCCATGCGGGCGTCGGTGTCGGGATGGTAACCAAAGCGGGATTGCCGATCCCTGTGGGCGAGCCCGCGATCAACCCTGTGCCGCGTGCCTTAATGGATGAGGTTGTTGCGGAATTGGCCAGCGAATTTGGCCATTCCCCCGATATCGCGATCACGATCACCGTTCCAAACGGGGCAGAACTCGCCCAGAAAACATGGAACCCGCGATTGGGGATCAAGGGCGGATTGTCGATCCTTGGCACGACAGGCGTGGTGCGCCCGTTCTCTTGTGCAGCGTGGATTGCGTCGATCCACCGTGGGGTGGATGTGGCGCGGGCAGGGAACACGACCCATGTCGCGGGCTGCACAGGTGCGACGTCAGAGCGGATCGTGCAGGGGCTTTATGGTCTACCCGATCACGCGATGCTCGACATGGGGGATTTCGCGGGCGGTCTGCTGAAATACATGCGCCAACATCCTGTGCCGCGCCTGACGATCGGTGGTGGCATCGGCAAACTGGCAAAGCTGGCGCAGGGGGCGATGGACCTTCATTCGGGGCGGTCGCAGGTGGATTTCGACATCCTTGCCGATTGGATGGGCGACGACAGGTTGCGCGGTGCGAATACCGTCCTTGAGGCTTATGAGATTTGCGGCGCGCCTCTGGCCGATCTTATTGCCGTCAAGGCACGTGAACAAGCGTTGTCGGTGGTGCGCGATGCGGGTATCGACATCGACGTTGTGGTCATCGACCGCGCAGGCACAATATTGGCGAGGACAGGCGCGTGATCCTTTTATTGGCTGGTACGACAGAAGCCCGCAAAATGGCGTGGCTCCTCCATGATTACGGGATCGAAGCGGTCGCCTCTCTAGCAGGTGAAACTGCATCCCCCGCGGCCTATCCTATCCCAACCCGCATCGGTGGGTTCGGCGGTGAGGATGGCTTTATCCAGTATCTGGACGATAACGGCATCACCGCAGTCATCGACGCCACGCACCCCTTTGCAGCTGCGATCACCGAACGGACGGCGCGTGTCTGTGCCCAGCGCGAATTACCCTATATCCAACTGATCCGCGCCGAGTGGGAGCCTGAGCCAGAGGACAAATGGATCATGGTTCCCGACATGGCGAGCGTGTCTGCGGTCGTCCCCGATGGTACGCGTGTTTTTGCTGCCGTTGGTCGCAAAGGTGCGGCAGATTTGAATTTGCCGAACTGTCACCTCGTGATCCGCACCGTTGATCCGCAGCCTGCTGAGGATGGCGTGACCTATATTACGGGCCGTCCGCCATTCCCCGAGGCGGATGAGGTGGATCTGCTGAAACAGCACGAGATCGACATCGTTGTTGCCAAAAACGCGGGCGGCATGACCGAAGGCAAACTCCTTGCTGCGCGGCAATTGGGAATACCTGTTGTTATGGTCCAGCGCCCGCCGATGGCAGATGCCTTGCGGCGTGAACGGGTTCAGGATGTCTTGGACTGGGTCATGGACCAATGATAGGGCGGATCATCGAAACCGATGATTGCATCCTCGAAGGGATCGCGTGGTTGTCAGCCGCCCATCCCGAATTCAAAGCCGCCTATGAACTGACTGGACCATTGCCGCTTCGCCGCACCAAAGACGGGTTTGATCGGCTTTTGTCTGCGATTGTCAGCCAGCAGGTAAGCGTCGCAGCCGCCAGTGCGATCTGGTCACGGGTCGAGGCGGCGGGCATGACGAACCCTGAGAATGTCCTAAACGCCACTGAGGACGACCTTCGCGCTTTGGGCATGAGCCGCCAAAAAGTGCGTTATGCAAAGGCGCTTGCGGGGGCTGGAATTGACTTTAACAATTTGCGGCAACTCCCTGATTTAGAAATCATTAAGGAGTTGACAGCTGTCAACGGAATAGGCGTTTGGACGGCTGAAATTTACGCAATGTTCGCGTTGGGTCGGGCGGATGTGTTCGCCCCCGGTGATCTGGCTCTGCAAGAGGCCGCGCGGATGTTGTTCAACCTCGACGCCCGACCGACAGAGCGGGCACTGCGGAAAATGGCCGAAGACTGGAGCCCATGGCGTGCGGTTGCGGCTCGGCTCTTGTGGGCCTACTACAAGGTAGCGAAAGACAGGGAAGGTATCCTATGACACGTGCTCTTCAGGCGGACCGGCGCGAACCGGTATCGGGCGATCTGCGCTCTGCTGTAGTGTTCCTGCATGGCTACGGCGCCAATGGGGCCGACCTTTTGGGGCTGGCGGATGTGCTGGGCGAACACCTTCCAGACACGATGTTCATTGCCCCCGATGCGCCCGAAGCTTGCGCAGGTGCGCCGATGGGGTTCCAGTGGTTCCCGATCCCGTGGATTGACGGATCGAGCGAAGAGGAATCGCGTCAGGGCCTCGACCGTGCGTCTGACGATTTGAACGCGTTCTTGGACGGTGTGATGGTCGATTACGATCTGCTGCCTGAACAGGTTATGATTTTTGGCTTTTCCCAAGGCACGATGATGTCGCTGCACGTAGCACCCCGCCGCGAAGATGCCGTCGCGGGGATCTGTGCGTTTTCTGGTCGTCTGCTTGAGCCAGAGTTGCTCGCCGACGAACTGATGTGCCGCCCGCCAGTTCTATTGGTCCATGGCGACCAAGACGATGTCGTGCCCGTGCAATCGCTGCCCCAAGCCGCAGAGGCGCTTCAGGCCGCTGGGTGGAAAGAGGTCTATGCGCACATCATGAAGGGCACAGGCCACGGCATTGCGCCTGATGGTCTGTCTGTCGCCCTCGCGTTCATGCGTGAACGGTTGGGCTACTGATCAAAGACAGGGCAATTTGCCTATTGTCGCGTCACTCGGCTGTTACATCGCTGCGGTTATCTGCGTGCACGCGTTGACGATATCGTGAGGCTTGATCCGTTTGGGCTACGATATATAGTTAATGCTATGCTGGGGCGGGTTGCTCCCGCTCTGGTGCCTAGAGCAGACAGAGTAGTGGAGATATGCTCCGATGGATGGCGATTTTAGGATAAATTTTGTTAGAGATCAGGCTGGGCCGCGGTCGCATCCCGCGCTGGTGTTGAACGCGGACTATCGACCGTTGTCGTATTACCCACTTTCGCTCTGGCCTTGGCAAGAAGCGGTCAAGGCGGTCTTTCTCGATAGGGTGGATATCGTTGCCACCTACGATGAAGTGGTCCGCAGCCCATCGACAGAGTTCCTGATCCCGTCGGTTGTCGTCCTCAAAGATTATGTCAAACCTCAAAAGCGCGTGGCTTTCACGCGCTTTAATCTTTTCTTGAGGGACGAATTTCAGTGCCAATACTGTGGTGGGCATGGCGATCTAACGTTCGACCATGTGGTGCCACGGGCGCGGGGCGGGATTACCAGTTGGGAAAACGTGGTTGCGGCCTGTTCGCCCTGTAACTTCGCCAAAGGATCAAAGAGCCTTCGGCAGGCGGGGATGCATCTGCGTAAACCGCCACGCCAGCCCAGCGCCGAGGAATTGCGCAACCTTGGGCGCAAATTCCGTCCGAACCACCTGCATGAAAGCTGGTTGGACTACCTCTATTGGGACACCGAATTGGACGCATAAGCTGAGGAAGGTTCCAATTCCGTGCTAAGCCGCTAGACTTTATCCGTAGAGAATTGTAAGTCGCGAGCGTTAACGCTAACATAGCTAGCGTGATGTGATCTACGAGAGAGAAGCGGAGAACAGCATGGTATCGCGTGTCATTCCGGTCGAACCCTTCGACCTAGTGATTTTTGGGGGCACGGGCGATCTGGCCCGCCGTAAAATCCTGCCTGGCTTGTTCCGCCGTTATCTGTCGGGGCAAATGACCCCTGAATCGCGGATCATTGGTGCTGCGCGCTCTGAGATGGATACCGAAGGGTTCCGTCAGCTTGTGGCAGACGCGATCCAAGAATTCGGCGGTGCCGAGAAGTCTGAAAAGAAATCGATCGCCGAGTTCCTTGCGCGGCTCGACTATGTTGCGATTGACGCCAAAGGCGAGGGCGGTTGGGCGCAGCTTGCTGGTCTGATGCGGGACGGCGTTGTGCGCGCGTTCTATTTCTCTGTCGCGCCGAGCCTCTTTGGCGATCTCGCAGAACGTCTTCACCTGCATGGCATTGCAAACAGCGAAAGCCGTATCGTTGTCGAGAAACCGTTCGGTCGCGATCTGGCATCGGCCAAGGCGTTGAACGCGGTGCTCGCAACGCATTTCGACGAAACGCAGATTTACCGCATCGACCACTATCTGGGCAAAGAAACCGTTCAGAACCTTATGGCCGTCCGCTTTGGTAACGTGCTGTTTGAGCCGCTGTGGAACAACCATTACGTCGATCACATCCAGATCACCGTGGCAGAAACCGTGGGTGTTGGTGGTCGCGGGGCCTATTACGATAAATCGGGTGCGATGCGCGATATGGTGCAGAACCACCTGATGCAGCTCTTGTGCCTCATTGCGATGGAACCGCCCAGCAAGTTTGAGGCCGATGAGGTCCGCAACGAAAAGCTCAAGGTGATCCGTGCCTTGCAGAACGTGGATCACCACCACATCGTGCGTGGCCAATATGACGCCGATGGCAGTAGCCCGTCCTATCGTGACGACGCGGAAAACCCGCGTTCGTTCACCGAGAGCTTTATCGCGATGCGCTGCCATATCAACAACTGGCGTTGGGCTGGCGTGCCGTTCTATCTGCGCACTGGTAAAAAGATGAAAGCGCGGTCGTCCGAGATCGCGGTGGTGTTCAAAGACCTTGGTCACTCGATCTTTGAAGGGGACGAAGCGCGTCACCGCAACATCCTCGCCATCCGTTTGCAGCCGAACGAAGGCATCGACCTGCAAGTGACGATCAAAGAACCGGGTCCGGGTGGTATGCGTCTGATTGACGTGCCGCTAGATATGACGTTCTCTGAGGCCCTTGGTGATGACGCAGAAGATGTGACCGATGCTTACGAGCGTCTGATTATGGACGTGATCCGTGGCAACCAGACCCTGTTCATGCGTGGCGACGAGGTCGAGGCGGCTTGGGCTTGGACTGATCCGTTGATCAATGATTGGGAACGTCGCAACGATGTGCCTAAGCTTTACGATCAAGGCTCTGCTGGTCCAGATGATGCCCTGATGCTGATGCATCGTGACGGTCGTCGCTGGCGCGATATCAAAGGTTAAGCAAACGACGGCGGGCTGGTCCCGCCGTTGATCTGAAAGGACAAAACGATGGATTTCATCGAATACGCCGACGCGGAACTTATGATGATGAATCTGGCGGATAAGATCGCCAGCGAATTACGCGAAACGCTCCAGCATGATGAGTTTGCGACCTTGGCTGTTCCGGGTGGCACGACCCCTGGTCCGATCTTTGACTCGCTCTGCGCGGTTGATCTGGACTGGGCGCGGGTCAATGTGATGCTGACCGATGAACGCTGGGTGCCTGAAACGTCTGAACGGTCGAATACTCGACTGATCAAGGAACGGCTGCTGATCAATCACGCTGCCGCCGCGACTTACCTGCCGCTGTTCAAAGAAGGCGGTTCGGCTGAGGAAAAATTGCCGGAACTGTCGGCTGTGATCGCGCCAAAGCTGCCGATTTCGGTCTGTTTGTTGGGTATGGGCGCGGACATGCATACGGCGTCGATCTTCCCCGAGGCGGATCGTCTGGCGGATGCGCTGCATGGCACTGACATTCTTTATCCGATGCGAGCGCCCGGAGCGCCTGAGCCGCGGATCACACTCTCTGCGCATGTCCTGAAAGACGCGATGCGCCGTCATATCGTAATCAAAGGTGCCGACAAACGTGAGGCGCTGGAAAAGGCTCGTCATCTGAGCGCGGATGACGCACCCGTCGCCGCTGTTCTGTCGGGCGCAACTGTTCACTGGGCTGAAGCATGACCATTTTTGACGATCTGAAATCCCACTACGCGTCTATCAAAGACCGCCGTATCGAGAGCATGTTGGACGCACGTCGCGCCGATGATTTCTCGGCGCAGGCTGGGGATATGCTGTTCGATTATTCGAAGACGAACATCGACACTGATGCGCGGGACATGCTGATCGGTCTGTTGGAGACAACAGGCGTTGCCGCACGGCGCGATGCGATGTTTGCGGGCGAAAAGATCAACGAGACCGAAGGACGTGCGGTGCTGCATACGGCGCTGCGGAACCTCGACGGTGGTGCGGTGAAGGTCGATGGTGAGGATGTGATCCCCGCCGTTCGCGACACGCTCGCAAGGATGGAGGCGTTTGCTTCTGATGTCCGCGAAGGCCGTTACACAGGGCAGGGTGGCAAGATCATTGATGTGATCAATATCGGCATCGGTGGATCTGACTTGGGCCCTGCGATGGCGTATCGTGCGCTTGCGCCTTACGCTAATGGCCCGCGGTGCCATTTCGTATCGAACGTTGACCCTGCGGATATTGCGCAGGTTCTACGGTCCTGCGATCCCGCGACGACATTGGTGATCGTCGCGTCCAAGACCTTTACCACGATTGAAACAATGACGAACGCCCGCACCGCAAAGGCGTGGATGAGCGAACAGGTTACCGACCCTGCGGCGCAATTCGCGGCTCTGTCGACGGCGATGGATAAGACGGCAGCCTTTGGCATTCCTGCGTCTCGCGTGTTTGGGTTCGAGGATTGGGTCGGTGGTCGTTATTCCATGTGGGGGCCGATTGGCCTGTCGCTGATGATCGCCATTGGCGCGGATGCGTTCCGTGCGTTCTTGCGCGGTGGTCAGGCGATGGACACCCACTTCCGTGCCGCAAAATGGGAAGAAAACCTACCCGCATTGCTGGCTCTGGTTGGGATCTGGCACAATCAGGTTTGCGGTTTCGCAACCCGCGCTGTGCTACCCTATGACAACAACCTCGCGCGTCTGCCTGCCTACCTCCAGCAGCTCGAGATGGAGAGTAACGGCAAAGGCGTCAGCATGGATGGCGCTGACCTGCCGTTTGAAAGCGGTCCTGTTGTTTGGGGTGAGCCTGGCACCAACGGTCAGCACGCGTTCTATCAGTTGATCCACCAAGGCACGCGGGTGATCCCGTGCGAATTCCTCGTTGCTGCGACGGGTCATGACGAAGGGCTGCACCATCAGCACCAGTTGTTGGTGGCGAACTGTCTTGCCCAGTCTGAGGCCCTGATGAAGGGTCGTACGCTGGATGAGGCGCGCGCAAAGAACGCTGATAAATTCGAGGGCGCAGAACTGGAACGCCAAGCGGCCCACCGTGTGTTTACGGGGAACCGTCCCTCGGTGACGATTGCCTATCCAAAGCTGGACCCATTCATGCTCGGCCAGATTATCGCGCTGTATGAACACCGTGTGTTTGTTGAAGGCGTGGTTCTGGGCATCAACTCTTACGACCAGTGGGGCGTTGAGTTGGGCAAAGAGCTAGCCACCGCGCTTCAGCCGATTGTGGAGGGCAAAGCAGATGCCGCATCCAAAGATGGATCGACGGCGCAGCTCGTTGGGTTCTTGCGGACCAACGGCCTATAATAGAAAGGGCCGCTGCGACCTTGATCGCAGCGGCCCCATCGTAGTCCCTGGGAGGGATTACATCGCAGGCAGCATCACCGCGTCGATCACATGGATCACGCCGTTCGACTGCTTCACATCCGCAATCGTGACAGTCGCAACGTTGCCGTTTTCATCGGTCAGCGACATGACGCCGTCAGCATAGCTTGCCTTGAGAACGCAACCGCCGAGGGTCGGCACGTCATGCACGCCTCGGTCATCGTCGATCATGCCCATCATTGCGTCCGACATGACTTCTTTGCCGACCACATGGCAGGTCAGGATTTTCACCAGCTGATCTTTGTTTTCAGGCTGGAGGAGCGTTTCAACAGTGCCCTCTGGCAGGGCGGCGAAGGCGTCATTCACTGGGGCAAATACGGTGAACGGGCCGTCACCTGCGAGGGTATCAACGAGGCCTGCGGCCTGAACTGCAGCAACTAGCGTGGTGTGATCCGCCGAGTTCACCGCGTTTTCGACGATGTTCATGGTCGGGAACATCTCAGCGCCACCCACCATCGGGTTCGCAGCCGAATGGCCATCAGCAAAGCTAGCAATAGGAGCAGCGAAAAGCGTTGCGGTGAGTGCGGTTACAGAAAGAATGTTTTTCATGATGTCCTCTACATCGGGGTTAAGATGTGAGGGATACGGGGCGGAGGCGGTTTTGGTTCTCGCGTTTTGTTCACAAGTACTAAACATAAACGTGTGTGGTTTGTGTTTACTAAAACCAAAGGGCGACCTAGCGGCCGCCCTTATGAATTCTGTATGTGTGATGTGGATTACATCAGTTGCAGCAGCAAGTAGGGCAACCCAAGCATCCCTGCGGTGGTCAGCACAATTGACAGAAACAGGCCTTTAAACATCGTCATCCTCCATAGTGTTTGGAGGGAGATAGGGGGTTAAAATCCCTATTCAAGATGCGAAATTAAAGAGAATTTGGAGCGGGTAGCGGGAATCGAACCCGCACGTTCAGCTTGGGAAGCTGACAGGCTACCACTACATCATACCCGCAGCCCTGCGCGACGAAGTAGTCGCGAGGTCAGCCAGCGTCAAGGGGCATTTAGCCCCTCCGACGACGGCGCCCGCCAGCCTCTCCGCCGCTGCTGGCCGTGTTAAACGACACGTCGGGCAGGTCGACAATCGACAGCAAGTTCGGGAACGGATCCGTCGCGTGCGGGATCGCGTTTGCGTTGACGAAGTGTTCTTGGAACTTTGGCTCGATCGCGGTTTCGATCTTGGTGATCTCGCGCACGGTGTGTTCGATGCTGGACCGCGCGGCCTTGGAACAAAGCGCGATACGTGCGCCTGTGCCCGCGGCGTTGCCTGCGGACGACACTTTGTCCAGCGGCACGTCAGGGATCATGCCCAGAACCATCGCGTGTTTCGCACTGATATGCGCACCAAAGGCACCAGCGAGCACCACACGATCCACGGTATCGACGCCCATTTCATCCATCAGCAACCGTGCTCCCGCATAGAGCGCGGATTTGGCGAGCTGGATGGCGCGGATGTCGCCTTGGGTCACGGTGATGCGCGGGCCGCCGTCGGCGCTGGCGTCATGGATCAGGTAGCTGTTGGTGCGGCCCGTGGCCTCGCAGCGTGGGGTTCCTGTCTGTTCTGCGCTGCCGATCAGACCTTTGGGGTCCAAGAGGCCCGCGATGCGGAGTTCAGCGACGGCCTCAATGATACCCGAGCCACAGATGCCCGTGATGCCAGAGCCAGCGGTCGCCTCGGCAAAGCCTTCCTCGTCCGACCAGAGGTCGCAGCCGATGACACGGAAGCGGGGCTCTTTGGTGACGGGGTCAATTTCGATCCGTTCGATAGCACCCGGCGCTGCGCGTTGACCGCTGCTGATCTGTGCGCCCTCAAATGCGGGGCCAGTGGGCGACGAACAGGCGAGAACCCGTTCGGTATTGCCAAGAAGGATTTCCGCGTTGGTGCCCACGTCGACGATGAGCGCGAGGTCTTTGGACTTTTGCGGTTCCTCAGACAAGGCGACCGCGGCGCAGTCCGCACCGACGTGGCCAGCGATACATGGAAGGATGTAAACGCGGCCTGCTGGGTTGAGCGCGTTCAGATCCAGATCACGGGCGTCGAGTGTCATGCTCTCTGCCGTAGCGAGGGCAAAGGGCGCTTGACCCAATTCAACGGGATCAATGCCCAGCAGGAGGTGGTGCATTACGGGGTTACAAACGAACACGGTTTCCATGATCCGCGCCGTGTCAATCTGCGTCTCAGATGCTAGTTCGGAGGCCAGCGTATTGATCGCCTCACGCACGACGGTCGTCATTTCCACGTCGCCGCCCTTGTTCATCATTGAATAGGACACGCGGGACATGAGGTCTTCGCCAAAGCGGATTTGCGGGTTCATGATGCCCGACGATCCGATCACAGCACCCGTTTTCAGGTCGCACAAATGCGCTGCGATGGTGGTCGAGCCAAGGTCGATGGCGAGGCCAAAAATCGGCGTTTCGTCAAAGCCTGGGAAGATATCGATGAGGCGATGTTTGCCACCGTCGTGATCGCGGTTCAGGGCAACGGTGGCCTTGAACGCGCCTTTACGCAGGACGGGCTGAAGTTTGCGCAACACGCTTAGGGGGGCCGAGATACCGTCGATGTCCCATTGTTCGCGCAGCGCGGTTTCCAGACGTTCGAGGTCGCCCGACGGGTCGTGCATGTCTGCTTCGGCCACTTCGACGTAGTAAAGCGCGGTTGCGGGGTCCATCACGATGTCACGGTCGGTTGCGGCTTTGCGCACGACCTGACGGTGGACTTGGCTCTCTGGTGGGACGTCGATAACCACATCGGATTGGATGCAAGCCTGACAGCCCAAACGACGGCCCGTTTTCAGGCCGCGCACACGGTCGTAGCGCTCTTCGACCGCGTTGAATTCGGTGAGCGCATCATCCGCGACGGTCACGCCATGTTTCGAAAACTCGCCATAAGACGGTTGGATTTGGCATTTAGAGCAAATGCCACGGCCACCGCAGACAGTGTCCAGATCAACACCCAACTGACGTGCAGCCGTCAGAACGGGGGTGCCGACCGGAAAACGGCCGCGTTTGCCAGAGGGTGTGAAAATCACAAGAGGATCGGTCATGGTGTGGTCCTGTTCGCTATCGCAAAAGGTATAGCCCGATTGGGTCCAGTAAAAAGCCGGATCGCGTCATTTGGCGCACCGGAAACGGCATTTGTTCAAAGGTCAAAGCCCAACCATCGCACGGATATCTTCGGGCGTCGCACCTTCGGCATGGAATTTTGAAATCGCCTTAGCGTCTGTGCGTTTGGCGAGCCGTTTTCCATCGGCGTCACGGATCAGGTCGTGGTGGTGATAGAGCGGGGTGGGCAGGTCCAGAAGGGATTGGAGCAGGCGGTGAATAACGGTCGCTTCAATGAGGTCTGCACCGCGCACGGCTTCGGTCACGTTTTGGGCGGCGTCATCGACAACGACCGACAGGTGATAGGCCGCCATGCCTGTGTCCTTGCGAAAGAGGACGATATCGCCCACGTTTTCGATAAGGTGTTGGGCGGAAAGTGCGTTATTGCCCGTCTCGAACGGACCTGTTTCGGTGTAAAACAGGTGCGATACGTCACCGAGGTGGGCAATCGCGGCTGCCATGTTCAGGCGGATCGCGTCGTTTGAGGATGCCTCGGACATGGATTTGTCGCGGCAGGTGCCCGGATAGACGATGCCGTCTGGTCCGATCGGTACGCCTTCTTGCGGGGCGGAAAAGGCCGATTGGATGTCCTTGCGGGTGCAAGAACAGGGATACAGCAGTCCTAGGTTTTGAAGGCGTTCACGGGCTGCATCGTAGAGCGGGATGCGATCCGTCACTCGCGCAATCGGTTCGGGCCACGAGAGGCCAAGCCAGTGCAGGTCCTCGTAGATCAAAGCCTCCCATTCGGGACGGCAGCGAGTGGTGTCGCCATCCTCGATCCGAAGGAGAAATTGCCCACCGTTGGCCTGTGCGCGGTCCCATGCGATCAGCGCAGAATAAGCGTGACCCAGATGCAGCGGACCTGTTGGGCTCGGTGCGAAGCGGGTCACGTAGTTCATTAGCTTTGCGCTGCAAGCCATTGATTGAAATCTTCTTTGGCGCGATCTGTGTAGCCTTTGTAACGCTCTTTGCGGCCCTTACGGCCACCGCGCATCCCGTCGAGCGGCGGGAACAGGCCGAAGTTTACGTTCATCGGCTGGAAGGTTTTCGCCTCGGCCCCGCCAGAGATATGGGTCACAAGTGCCCCCATCGCAGTGGTGTTCGGGATTGGATCGACGCTGCGGCCTTGGATTTCGGCAGCGGCCAAACGGCCCGCCAAAAGACCCATCGCGGCGCTTTCAACATAGCCTTCAACGCCCGTGATTTGACCCGCGAAACGGATGTTCGGGCGAGATTTCAGGCGCATTTCGGCGTCAAGGAGCGTCGGCGAGTTGATAAAGGTGTTACGGTGAATACCACCAAGACGCGCAAATTCAGCGTTCTCCAGACCGGGGATCATGGTGAAGACTTCTTTTTGTGCGCCGTATTTCATTTTGGTCTGGAAGCCGACAATATTATACAATGTTCCCAATGCGTTATCGCGGCGAAGTTGAACCACGGCATAGGGTTTATTGTCGGGGTCGTTGGCGTTGGTGAGGCCCACGGGCTTCATCGGACCAAAGCGGAGGGTTTCACGACCTCGTTCCGCCATCACCTCGATCGGGAGGCAGCCGTCAAAGTAGCCAGCGGTTTCACCCTCGTGGAATTCGGTTTTATCCGCGGCCAAAAGCGCGTCGATGAACGCCTCATATTGGTCTTTGGTCATCGGGCAGTTGAGGTAGGCGGTGCGCTCTTCTTCGGTTTCGCCTTTGTCGTAGCGGGACTGCATCCATGCCACATCCATATTCACGCTGTCGAAATAGACGATTGGCGCGATGGCATCAAAGAAAGCGAGCGCTTCAGCGCCTGTCTCTGCCTGAATGGCTTTGCCGAGGCCCTCGGACGTGAGCGGTCCTGTTGCGATGATCCAGTGACCGTCGGAAGGTAGCTCTGTAATCTCTTCATAATACACAGAAATATTCGGGTGCGCCATCAGCGCGGCAGTCACGCTTTCGGCAAATGGATCACGGTCAACGGCCAGAGCGCCGCCTGCAGGAAGGCGGTGTTTCGCGGCCATTTCCATGATGATCCCGCCCGCCTGACGCATTTCCCAATGCAAAAGACCCACGGCGTTCTGTTCGTGATCATCTGAACGGAACGAGTTCGAACAGACCATCTCGGCGAGGTTGCCCGTGCGATGTGCAAAGGTTTCGACCTTGGGGCGCATTTCGTGAATGACCACCTGAACGCCTGCGTTTGCAGCCTGCCAAGCAGCCTCTGATCCGGCCATTCCGCCGCCGATGATATGAAGTGTCTGTGTCATGGTCGGGGATTTAGCTGTGGTGGGGGCAAAAGAAAAGGGCCGCGAGATGCGGCCCTGTCCTTATTCTTCGGTTGCCGGCGTTTCGGCTTCGCCCGTATCTGGCGCTTCTTCTTCGGCCTCTTCGATGCGGGCCACGGAAACGACCGTTTCGTCGGCTCGGGTGTTGAACACCTTTACGCCGCCAGCAGAACGTGAGCGGAAGCTGATGCCTTCGACGGGGACGCGGATCGATTGGCCGGTCGAGGTGACGAGCATGATCTGGTTGTCCATGTCGATTGGGAAGCAAGACACAATCTCGCCGCCGCGCATCTGTTTTTCAAACGCGGTGACGCCCATGCCGCCACGACCGCGAACAGGGTAATCGTGGGACGAGGTGATCTTACCGATGCCTTTGGCGGTGATGGTCAGGATCAGGTTTTCCGCCGCCGACATCTCTGCATAGCGTTCGGTGGACAGTTCGCCTGCTGGAACGTCATCCTCATCCGTCGCGTCATCCTCTGTCACGCCAGCCATAGCGCGGCGCATTTTGAGGTAAGCTGCGCGTTCTTGCGGATCTGCCTCAAAGTGGCGGATGACCGACATGGACACCACACGGTCGTCGCCGTTCAGACGAATGCCGCGCACACCAGTGGAGGCACGCGAGTTAAACACGCGAACGTCCGTCGATGGGAAGCGGATCGCACGGCCAGAGTTGGTGACGAGCATAACGTCGTCATCCTCAGATGCGATGCGTGCGTTCACCAGTTCAACGCCATCAGGCAGTTTCATTGCGATTTTACCGTTACGCATAACGTTGGTGAAATCAGAGAGACGGTTGCGGCGCACATCACCTGCTGAGGTCGCAAAGACGATTTGCAGGTTGTCCCATTCTTCATCCGGACGGTCGACGGGCATGATCGCCGCGATCGAGACCCCTTGCGGGATTGGCAGAATGTTGATGATCGCTTTGCCCTTGGCGGTGCGGCCACCTGCGGGCAGGCGCCAAGTCTTGAGCTTATAGACCATACCGTCGGTCGTGAAGAACAAGAGCTGCGTGTGGGTGTTGGCCACAAAGAGGGTGGTGACCACGTCCTCTTCTTTGGTTTGCATACCCGACAGGCCTTTGCCGCCGCGACGCTGCGACCGGAATTCGGCGAGAGGGGTGCGTTTGATGTAGCCACCCGAGGTTACGGTCACGACCATATCCTCGCGTTCGATCAGATCCTCGTCGTCCATATCAGCGGCCCATTCGACGATCTCTGTGCGGCGCGGAACCGCAAAGAGTTCACGCACTTCGCGCAGTTCGTCGGAGATGATGCCCATGATCCGTTCGCGAGAGGCCAGGATTTCGAGGTATTCTTTGATCTTCTTCGCCAGCTCTTGCAGTTCGTCGGTAACCTCTTGGACACCGATTTGTGTCAGACGCTGGAGACGCAGTTCGAGGATCGCACGGGCCTGAGCCTCGGAGAGGTTATAGGTGCCGTCGTCGTTCACAGGGTGAAGCGGATCGTCGATCAGTTTCAGGTATTCGATGATCGAGCCAGCGGGCCAGCGACGAGTCATCAGTTTTTCGCGTGCATCCGCGGCGTCGGCAGAGGCGCGGATGGTTGCAACAACTTCGTCCACGTTGGTCACAGCAACGGCCAAACCACAGAGGATATGCGAACGGTCACGTGCCTTGCGCAGTTCAAATGCGGTGCGGCGTGCGACAACTTCTTCGCGGAAGGTCACGAAGGCCGAAAGGAACCCATAAAGCGTCAGGGTTTCAGGCTTACCACCGTTCAGCGCGAGCATGTTGCAGCCAAAGCTGACTTGCATCGGCGTGAAGCGGAACAGTTGGTTCAGCACGACTTCGGCGGTGGCATCGCGTTTGAGTTCGACAACAACGCGAACACCGTTACGGTCGGATTCGTCCTGAACGTGGGCGATGCCCTCGATCTTTTTGTCGCGTGCACATTCGGCGATCTTTTCGATCATCGACGCTTTGTTCACCTGATAGGGGATTTCGTCGACGACGATGGCCCAGCGGTCTTTGCGGATTTCTTCGACGTGGGTTTTGGCGCGGAGCACAACAGAGCCACGCCCCTCAAGATAGGCTTTGCGCGCACCAGAGCGGCCCATCATGACACCGCCCGTAGGGAAGTCAGGACCCGGAACGTATTCGATCAGGTCAGCCGACGACAAATCGGGATTGTCGATCAGCGCAAGGGTCGCATCCACAACTTCGCCAAGGTTATGCGGCGGAATGTTGGTTGCCATACCCACCGCGATACCGCCCGCGCCGTTGACCAACATGTTCGGGAAGCGCGACGGAAGAACTGTCGGCTCTTTGTCTTTGCCGTCGTAGTTGTCGACGAAATCAACGGTATCTTTGTCGATATCAGCCAGCATATAGGCAGCTGGTTTGTCCATGCGCACTTCGGTGTAGCGCATCGCAGCAGCGCGGTCGCCATCCATCGAACCAAAGTTACCCTGACCATCGAGCAAGGGCAGCGACATCGAGAAGTCCTGCGCCATGCGGACCAAGGCGTCATAGATCGCAGAGTCGCCGTGCGGGTGATATTTACCCATCACGTCGCCGACCGGACGCGCCGATTTGCGGTAGGGTTTATCGTGCCCGTTGTTAGTCTCATGCATCGCGAAAAGAATGCGACGGTGCACGGGTTTTAGACCATCCCTAAGGTCGGGAATAGCACGGCTCACGATCACGCTCATCGCGTAATCGAGATACGAGGTCTTCATCTCGTCGATGATAGAAATCTGCGGTCCGTCGTGGTGCATACGCACGATCGCGGTTTCTTCTTCGTTTTCAGGGGTTTCCGGAGTATCGGTCACGTTGTCCGCCTGTCTGCCTGTTGGCTTCTATATCTTGTTTGGGTTCTTATACCGCAGTCAGGATATAGGGTGCAATGGCGGAAGGCGGAAAACGTCACCTGATTGGAAATACGGCCTATTTTGCCCGTTGTAGCATACCGAAAAGGTCACGTGGATCATCGGGGTCGGCGAGCATATCGAGGTTCGTATAATAAGGCGTTCCTAAGATAGCGCGGTGGACGTAACGCAGGGCGCTGAAGTCCTCGATCGCGAAGCCGACGCTGTCAAATAAGGTGATCTGATCGGCGCTGGTGCGGCCTGCCGCGGTCCCTGACATAACCTTCCAGAGTTCGGTCACGGGGTGATCACCGTCGAGTTGCTGAATTTCGCCTTCGACCCGTGTTTGCGGCGGGTATTCCACAAAGATCGATGATCGGTGCAGGATTGCGGAAGCCAATTCCGTCTTGCCGGGGCAATCGCCGCCGATGGCGTTGATGTGTACGCCAGGGCCGACCATGTTGTCCGACAGGATCGTCGCGTATTGTTTGTCCGCGGTGCAGGTCGTCAGGATATGTGCGCCCTCAATCGCCGCTTCGGCACTGGTGCAAGGGGTGACATTGAGGCCAGACGCCGCGAGGTTGCGGGCGCATTTGGCGGTGGCGTTCGCGTCTTTGTCATAGAGGCGAACGTCGGTGATGCCGCAGATTGCCTTGAACGCGATGCACTGAAATTCGGACTGCGCACCATTGCCGATCATGGCCATCGTCGTCGCCCCTTTGGGCGCGAGGTGTTTGGCGGCGAGGGCTGACATTGCTGCCGTCCTTAGCGCGGTGAGCAAAGTCATTTCAGTGAGTAAAACTGGATAACCTGTCGCCACATCGGCCAAGAGACCAAAGGCAGTGACGGTTTGCAGGCCTTCGCTCGTGTTCTTTGGGTGGCCGTTGACGTATTTGAACCCGTAGTTTTCGTGGTCAGCGGCGGGCATGAGTTCAATCACACCAACATCGGAGTGTGACGCCACGCGCGGGGTTTTGTCAAACTCCTCCCAACGTTTGAAATCGCTTTCGATCTCGTCCGCGAGGTCCCGCAGGATAGTCTCGAGGCCGATATGATGGACCAGTCCCATCATGTGGTCGACGGAGACAAACGGCACGAGGGCTTTGTCAGAAGGTAGGGTCATGCATAGCTCCGTGTAGGTCGGTCAAAGACGCGGCGACCAAGGAGAGAGGCCGTCAGGTCCACCATGAGGGAGGCGGTTTTGCCGCGATCGTCGAGGAATGGGTTGAGTTCAACGAGGTCGAGCGAACAGACCGCGCCGCTGTCGCAGAGCATTTCCATTACGAGGTGTGCTTCGCGGACGGTTGCGCCGCCGGGGACGGTTGTGCCGACTGCAGGAGCGACCGAAGGGTCAAGGAAATCAACGTCGAGCGAAACGTGAAGGATGCCGTTCGCGGCGGCGACCTTATCAAGGAAAGATTGCAGCGGTTTGACGATACCGACCTCGTCGATGGTGCGCATATCAACCAGCGTGGCGTCGGTGTCCGCGAGCGCGTCATGTTCGGCGGGATCAACAGACCGTAGGCCAATCATGCAGAGGCGGTCTGCTGGAATAGGAGCGGCAAGCGGCGGGAAATCGTCAAAGCCATCACGGCCCGACACATAGCCCAACGGAGTGCCGTGTAGGTTGCCCGTCGTTGTGGTGTTGGGCGTGTGGTAATCGGTATGCGCATCAAGCCAGAGCACAAAGAGAGGGCGCCCAATTTGCTGCGCATAGTCCGCCATGCCCGCGACAGAGCCGAGCGACAGAGCGTGGTCGCCGCCCAGAAACACGGGCATCCCGTTTGGCGCATGGTCAACGGCCGCCTTGGCCAAGGTCCGTGTCCAGCCGACCGTTTCGTCGAGCTTGTAAACCTCTGGGTTTGAATGCGCGGGCAGGGGGCGTGTATCGGGCGTCAGGTTCCCGATGTCTGTCACGCTATGGCCGAGGCCGGTGATCGCTTCGGCAATGCCAGCGGTGCGAAAGGCGTCAGGCCCCATAAGGCAACCCCGACGGCGTTTGCCGCAGTCTACGGGTGCCCCGATTAAGATAAGGTGTTTCTGTGTCATAGGCCGAATATCCTTGCGAAATGGGGATGACAGAAGCGATCAAAATGTGCGAAATGAGCCAGCACTGATCAAATTGGAAAGCTAATATGGACGAACTGGATCAACGCCTCATTGTCGCATTGAAACGTGACGCTCGTGCGAGCCTGTCCGAACTGGCTGCTGATTTGAACGTCACGCGCACGACGATACGGTCACGGCTCGCGCGGCTTCAGGACAGTGGGGAAATCGTAGGGTTTACCGTGTTGACCCGCAACGACGTCGCGACGAGCCCTGTGCGTGGCTTGATGATGTTAGAGATTGAGGGGCGCGGGACAGAGCGGATCATGTCCCGACTCTCTGCCATGCCAGAGGTGATGGCGGTTCATTCAACCAACGGTCAGTGGGATCTTATCGCCGAAATCGGCACGATGACCCTCGAGAAATTCGACGAAGTGCTGTTTGCCATTCGCCGATTGGACGGGATCACGAGTAGTGAGACGAACCTACTTCTTTCAACCCGCCGTGGGGCGCGACGCTAGGACCGCTTTGATCCAGATGACCGCGAGAACGAAGGAAATAATCGCGTTCCAGCCTGGCATTGAAATACCCAAAAGCTCCCAGCTGATCTGATCGCACATCACGAGCTTTGGCCCGCTATCAACCGCGAGAAGGTCGTTGACGTTCATGCCCGACAGACCAGACCCCGTGCAAGAGGCTGGGCCATCCCAGTATTTGTGCTCAACACCGAAGTGGTAAACGCCAATTGCACCTGTCGTCAGCGCGGCGAGCGCGCCAAGTGCGGGCAGGAGGCGGCCTTGGATCATCAGCGCGAGGAGGCCAATGGCAACAGCAGCCGCGTGGGGCCAACGTTGCCAGATGCACATTGCGCATGGCGGCAGGTCCATCAGCCGTTGAAACACGACCATCGCACCAAAGAGCATCGCGGCCGAACCGCCAGCCGCCAAAAGAACGTAGGTTTTGCGCGATGTGGTCATAGGTATTTCACCAGATAGAAGCCGCCGAACAAAAGAACGCAGCAGATTGCAAAGACGAGGCCGAGGCGTTTTTCGATAAAGTCACGGATCGGTTCGCCGAATTTCCACAACAGGCCTGCAACGATAAAGAAGCGCAGCGCGCGTGCCACGATGGCCGAGAGGATAAACGGGATCAGTGCGAATTGCAGCACGCCCGACGCGATTGTGATGACCTTGAACGGGAAGGGGGTCACACCTGCGACGAGGACGGCCCAAATGCCGAAGCTGTCGAACTTGTCCTTGAATACTTCGAACTCGGCGCCTTTGCCGTAGAAATCGAGGATCGGTTTGCCGATGACGTCGAAGAGACCGTAGCCAATATAATAGCCGAGCAGTGCACCAAGGACCGAGGCAATGGTCGCGACACCTGCAATAAGGAACGCGCGGTTCGGGCGCGCCATGATCATCGGGATCATCAGGACATCAGGCGGAATTGGGAACACGGACGATTCAATGAACGAAAGAAACGCCAGAACCCAGAGCGCGTGCGGGTGATCCGCCAGCGACATGGTCCAAGAATAAAGTTTGCGAAGCATATGCGCCGTGCCTGTGTTGTTTCGCGCTTTAGGCCATGCAGGACCATCGGCGTCAAGCTTGCAGACGAACACGTTTTTGTTCAGAAACGCATGAGTTGAGTTGCGACGGGCGGGTGCATCATGAAATGGCAAGGACGGCGACATAGTAAGAACATTGTTGATCGGCGTCGCGGCGGAGCCACGGGTGCCGTCGGTGGTGTGGGGGTTGTCGTGGTGCTGCTGGTCGGATGGGCGCTGGGTGTGGATGTCACGCCTCTCTTGTCAGAGCTCGAAGGGCAGGGTGGGACAACACAACTTTCGGACGCCGATGAACGTGCGGCTGAGTTTGTTGCCGTGACTCTCGCGGACACCGAAGAGATTTGGGCCGATATTCTGCCAGACCAGGCGGGGCAACGGTATGCAGAGCCTGCCTTGGTTCTGTTTTCGGGCGCAACGCAGTCTGCTTGTGGTGGGGCTTCGGCGGCGACGGGGCCGTTTTATTGTCCCGCGGACAAACAGATTTACCTCGACACTGATTTCTTTGTGACGATGGAGCGTCAGTTGGGCGCGGGCGGTGATTTCGCTGCAGCCTATGTCGTCGCGCACGAGGTCGCACATTCTGTCCAAGATCAGCTTGGCATCTTGGGGGAAGCAAATCGAGTTCGTGCGCAGGTGAGCGAGGCGCAAAGCAATGCCATCTCTGTTCGGATTGAGCTTCAAGCGGATTGCTATTCGGGGATTTGGGCGCGTGCCGCGTCTCGAACATTGGGTACCATTGAACGGGGTGATTTGGATGAGGCACTGAATGCGGCGCGGCAAATCGGCGACGATACATTGCAGCGCAATGCAGGGCGGAGCGTGCAGCCGCATACTTTTACGCACGGAACATCCGATCAACGCGAACGTTGGTTCGAAAAGGGGTATCAGAGCGGCGACATGCGCCAATGCGATACATTTTCAGTTCAGCGACTTTGAGCGTTGACGACCCTGAAACAGCAGGATAAACGACCGCCACTGGCCGGTGTGGCGGAATGGTAGACGCAGGGGATTCAAAATCCCCCGACCCTAGGTCGTAAGAGTTCGAGTCTCTTCACCGGCACCAGTATTCTCTCAACAACACGATCTACCTTGCACCTGATGCGCTGTCGCGCGGCGGGTTCTGTTGTGCCGTTTGGCATGGCTTTTGCATCCGCTCTGGCCACCTACGAATCAAACTCACCAAAGGGTGATGGTTTGTATCCTTTCGAGACAATTTTTCGCCTCGATTCTTCAAAATATGCCGCCAATTAGAGCAAAATGTTAAAAATGTTTCTTTTTGGGAAACGATGGGGCGACTTTGTCAGGATTTTTTTCG
>NZ_JALRGW010000250.1:0-501 GCF_023253315.1 Aestuarium sp. | reverse complement strand
CGTGCGCAAAATTTTTCTTTTGGCCCGCTCGGCGCGGGCCCCCAATTAGCCCATTACCCAAGCCCGGCGCTCCCCCCCTTTTTCTACCCAGCGGCAGGAGAGCGCTTGTCCAGGCGCGGTGCCACCGGACGAACAGTTCAAGAACCCATCCCCACACCAGCCCACGCCGGCTATTTTTAACCATCATCGGCAGTTGGCTTTCAAAGGTGTGTCATCCCCGGATGTGGGCGGTGTGTGTGTGTGTGTGTACTCGTAAATAGGAGCATGGGGAATGTGGTAACGCTGAAACGCGGGTGTCCAGGGAGAACTCTCGCCCTCGTCTGGTCTCCTGTCGTTGCCACTACCTCCGCTTCCCAGCCAGATGCTGTTTTCAGTTGCACGTTCGCTTTTTGCCGGACTGGACTGGACTACTTGAGCAGTAGCAGAGCACTCACATTTCGCCCGGTGAAAGAAGGGCGCTTGTAGTAGGGGCATGATCCGCCCTGTAGAACAAGCATATCT
>NZ_JALRGW010000024.1:0-43031 GCF_023253315.1 Aestuarium sp. | reverse complement strand
GAAGAAGATGCGTCAGTTCGGCAAAGTCGAAATCCCGCAGGAAGCCTTCATCTCTGCGTTGAAAATGGACGATTGATACGAAAAGCCCCGCCGAAGCGGGGCTTTTTTATCTCGAACTTGCCGGTTCCAATTCGATATAGTACTCACAGATCAATCTATGATTGAGCTGGGGTCTTTTGATGTTCCGTTTGTACCTTGATGAAGTCGGAACAGATGATTTGGTAAAGCTCGATGAAGATAATCATCGTTTCTTTAGTTTGACGGGTGTCATTGTTGAAATTTCGCACGTCACACAAGTCTTGCAGCCCAAGATCAACGCAATTCAAAATGACTGTTTTTCCCCTGATCCTGATGATCCACCAATTTGCCTTCACCGAAGTGATATTGTTCGGAGGAGGGGAGTATTCGGTCGGTTAAATGAAAATGATCTGCGCCAAAAGTTCGATAATCATGTCAGGGAACTGTTCAGCGACGTCGATTACAAAGTCATCACAATCTTGGTTGATAAACTAGAAATGACTCGACAGCCACATTGGCAAAACAAGCACCCTTATCATTATTTGATGGAAGTAATGGTAGAAAAGTACGCTCAGTTTCTCAAACGTGCCAATGATATAGGGGATATTATGCCTGAGGGGCGGCGTGGTAAGAAAGACACTGCGCTGCAAGAAGCTTTTTCGTATGTTCGCGAGAATGGAACGCACTACGTGAATTCTTCAACCATTCAGAGCCATATTCGTGCTTCAAAACTTAAGTTCCGATTCAAGGGTGATAACATCGCTGGTTTACAATTGTGCGATCTTTTAGCCCACCCTAGTCACATGAATGTACGTTATATGGAAGGACATGCAGTTGAGTTAGGGGCGTTTGCTTCGGAAACCATCAGCATTCTAAACGAAAATAAGTATGACCGGTCTCGCTACGGGAAAATTCGTGGTTATGGGTACAAGCTATTGCCTTGAAAACAAAAATGGAGCCTAGCGGCTCCATCCGGTGGATTATGTACCATCTGTTTACCGACCGCCGTAGCATCGGGTTGCTTTATTTCTACAGGATAGCACTGGAGTTGTCAAATTTATCCTAAAGCCCGCGTAGCGGGCAGCGCCCGACCCGCCCCCACGGGCGGGCGCTTCGCTTTCCGCCCTCGGGTCGGGCGCTGCCCGCCTCTCACTTCTTCCGCGTCCGCAACTCCTGCTCGCGCATCAGCATCTCGATCTGGTGGTCGTAGGCCGCCCACATCACGCGGCGGCGTTTGGCGTCGATGTCTCGTTCGTGGTCGGTGATGTCTTTGCCCATCAGCCGCTCCATCGCGCGGAGTTGGTAGAACGGCACCACTCCTGCTACGAGGCGGCGATGTTTGGTGATCCAGACGTGGGTGCCCATGCGGTCGATCCATTCGACATAGGCATTGGCGCGGGTGCGGAACGTGGTGAGCGACACTTTTTTGAACTGAGGCAACGGGTCGAGGTGCATTTGGGGCAAAACCTTCCATGAGGAATTCAAAATACGTCCTGTTTTGCGGAAAATCGGACTCTTTACGGGGTTTTGGCCCAGTAACGGACCGTGACGGTGCACGGTTAATACGTCCTGTATTTGCCTCAAACAGGTGCGATTAGGTTTACCAAAACGCTCCTAACGTCCCGTTACACCACCGTGCGGAGGGGGTGGGGCCACAAGATGTAGGGATTGATGCAGATCAACGCGGAGTGGCGTTAATATGAGTTAATCTTGATGCATTGGCATTTGTTGACAGGAGGCATCCATGCTCCGCCTTGCATCTATTCTTTATTCTTTGATCGGCACCACCCTCGCGGGTTCGCTCGTTGTTGCAGCACTTACAATGGGTTACGACACGCTGAACCCCATTCTGATGGCGGCTGGCGTGGGCTTTGTCGCGGCGCTGCCCGTGACGTGGCTGGTCGCTAAAGCGATCCAGAACGCATAAATCTCGACGGAAATCAGTGGCATCGGCGTTTACCTATAAAGGAGACGCCAATGCCAACGATTTATCTCTTTATTATCAGCGCTTTATCGGTCGCTGCGGTCTATTCGTCCTCAATAATCTAAGTTGAGGAACGTCCTGACCGCCATTTCAAATTCCCGCGGCTTTTCCGCATGCAGCCAATGCCCCGTTCCAGGGATTTTAGCGAAATGCGCGTTGGGGAATAACTCTTTGATTTTGTTTCGGTATTCTGGCAGGACATAGGTGGAATTTGCGCCCGACAGGAACAGCGTTTCGCCCTCAAATCGCTTGCCCGTGACGTCTGGAAAGCCCAAAATCGCAGGCATATTCGCCTCAAGCGCATCCAGATTGAGCTTCCAACGTTTCTCTTTTAAATCAAGGGATTGCAGGAAAAACGCTTGCAGCCCTTCGTCCAAATGCGCCAGCTGAGCCACCGCATCTTGCCGCTTTTCCACAATATCTAGGTCCACAGCCCGCATCGCATCAATATTTTGTGTCTGCGTATGGCTGTAAGCAATCGGCGCTATATCTGCCACAATCAGCCTGTTAACCTTTTCAGGGTAATTCAAAGCCACCATCATCGCCGCCTTGCCACCCATGGAGTGGCCAAGGATACTCCATTTATTTTCAATGACTTCCGCGATGTCGTCGGCCAGTTCGGGATAGGTGTGGCTGTCATTCCAAGGGCTGCTGCCGTGGTTGCGCATATCGACGGCTACGACCTCACGTTCATCTGAAAGACGTTTCGCGATCACGCCCCAATTGCGGCCTGACCCGAAAAGTCCGTGCGCAATCAAGAGGTTTGGTTTGTCGGTCGGTTCGCCGTGACGGATCGTGTTCAGCATAATCTTTCCCCAATTTGGCACAGGTATATCGACCGATAGGGCAAAGAAAAAGGGCCGCGACATGCATCGCGACCCCTTTGATCATGTAGCTCTGGTGACCTTAGAGGGTCGGGTAGAGCGGGAACTTTTCGCACAGGGCTTCGACCTCGGCTTTGACCTTAGCTTCGACTTCTGCGTTGCCGTCGGCGCCGTTAGCAGCCAGACCGTCAACAACCTCAACGATCCAGTCAGCGATCTGACGGAACTCTGCTTCTTTGAAGCCGCGGGTGGTGCCAGCTGGCGAACCCAGACGAACGCCCGAGGTTACGGTCGGTTTTTCAGGGTCAAACGGGATGCCGTTTTTGTTGCAGGTGATGTTTGCGCGACCCAGAGCGGCTTCGGTTTCGTTGCCTTTTACGCCTTTGGGGCGCAGGTCAACGAGCATCAGGTGGCTGTCGGTACCGCCAGTTACGATGTCGAGGCCACCTTTCATCAGCTGGTCAGCGAGCGCCTGAGCGTTTGCAACAACCTGCTTCTGATACTCTTTGAATTCGGGGCGCAGTGCTTCACCGAAGGCAACCGCTTTGCCTGCGATGACGTGCATCAGCGGGCCACCCTGAATACCCGGGAAGATCGCCGAGTTCAGTTTCTTTGCGATGGCTTCGTCGTTGGTGACGATCATGCCGCCGCGCGGACCACGGAGAGTCTTGTGGGTGGTGGTGGTGGCAACATGTGCATGCGGGAACGGCGACGGGTAGAGGCCAGCAGCCACGAGACCCGCAAAGTGTGCCATGTCGACGAGGAGGTATGCGCCAACGCTGTCTGCGATTTCGCGCATTTTAGCGAAGTCGATGATGCGCGGGATAGCCGAGCCACCTGCGATGATCATCTTCGGCTGGTGTTCGGTGGCAAGAGCTTGGATCTGGTCGTAGTCGATCTGGCTGTCTTGCTGGCGAACGCCGTATTGGATCGCGTTGAACCATTTGCCCGACTGGTTCGGCTTTGCGCCGTGGGTCAGGTGGCCGCCAGCGTCCAGCGACATGCCGAGGATGGTGTCACCCGGCTGGAGGAGGGCTTGGAACACGCCTTGGTTCGCTTGCGAACCAGAGTTCGGCTGAACGTTTGCGAATTCACAGTTGAACAGCTGTTTTGCGCGTTCGATCGCGAGGGTTTCAGCGATGTCTACGTATTCGCAGCCGCCGTAGTAACGCTTACCAGCATAACCTTCGGCGTATTTGTTGGTCATGACAGAGCCTTGGGCTTCCATCACAGCTTTGGATACGATGTTTTCCGAAGCGATCAGTTCGATCTCGTGGCGCTGACGGCCCAATTCAGAGCGGATCGCAGCAAAAAGATCGGGGTCACGGGTTTCAAGGCTTTCGGTGAAAAAACCAGCGTCGGTGGCAGTCATACGCACGTCCTCAGAGTAGGAGTTTTGATTGAGTGTTGTTTAGGGGTTCTAGCGCCGCGGGGAAAGTCGCGAAAACGTCATAATCATCATGAAAGCGAAGCAAAGGCGGGAAAGGGGGTCATGATCGGGGATATTTTCGCGCATAGGCAACTTTGGCGGTGCAGGGCGACGGTTCCTTTGCTACCCATTGATCATTGACCGGAGGGGACAATGACGAAAATTGCCTTTGTTGCCAGTGATGCACCCACCGCCCAGAATGCTCTGGAGCGTCTTTTGGCGCGTTATAAATCGGTGCCCGTCGAAGAGGCTGAGGTCATCGTCGCCTTGGGCGGGGATGGGTTCATGTTGCAGACCTTGCACGGGACCGAACATCTGGACCTGCCTGTTTACGGGATGAACCGTGGCACGGTCGGGTTTTTGATGAACGAATATCACGAGGACGATCTGTTGTTCCGTCTCGCCGCGGCAGAGGAAGAGCAGTTCAACCCGCTTTCCATGACGGCAGAGACCAATGATGGCAAAGTGCATCATGCGCTAGCGATTAACGAGGTGTCGCTCTTGCGTGAGGGGCCTCAGGCGGCGCGTTTGCGGATCACTGTCGATGGAAAGCTGCGGATGGCTGAACTGGTCTGTGATGGTGCGCTGCTTGCGACGCCTGCGGGATCCACGGCCTATAACTATTCTGCCCACGGTCCGATTTTGCCGATTGGTGCGGATGTGCTGGCATTGACTGCTGTGGCTGCGTTCCGTCCACGGCGGTGGCGCGGGGCGTTGTTGCCGAAATCGGCAGAGGTTCAGTTCGATGTGATCGACCCTAAAAAGCGTCCCGTGATGGCGGACGCGGATGGGCGGTCGGTGCGGGATGTTGCACGCGTTCGGATTAAGACGGCGACGGATGTGGTGCACCGCATCATGTTCGACCCGGGCCACGGGTTAGAGGAACGTCTGATCCAAGAACAGTTCGTATAGAATAAGAAAAGGCGGTAGGGTGATCCTACCGCCTTTGTCTATTGGTCTGTCGGTCGCTTACGACTTCGCATAGCCCATCGGGATCAGAGCCGCGCGGATCTCATCCAAGATCGCAGGATCGTCGATGGTAGCGGGCATCTTGAACTCTTCGCCGTCCGCGATTTTCACCATCGTCGCGCGCAGGATTTTGCCCGAACGGGTTTTCGGCAGGCGGTCCACCACGGTTGCGAGTTTGAACGCAGCCACTGGGCCGATCTGGTCGCGGACCAGTTTGACGACCTCTTTGATGATCTCATCGTGCGGGCGGTTGCAGCCCGAGTTGAGGCAGAGGAAGCCCATCGGCAACTGACCTTTGAGGTCATCGCTCACGCCGATCACAGCACATTCTGCAACGTCCTCATGCGAGGCGAGCACTTCTTCCATCGCGCCTGTGGACAGGCGGTGGCCTGCGACGTTGATCACGTCATCGGTGCGGGCCATGATGTAGAGGTAGCCGTCCTCGTCCTTCATCCCTGCATCGCCCGTTTCATAGTAACCGGGGAAGGTGTTCAGGTAGGACTTGCGGAAACGTTCTTCGGCGTTCCACAGGGTCGGCAGCGTGCCCGGAGGCAGCGGGAGTTTCACCGCAATCGCGCCAAGCTCTCCGTCTGGGACAGGGTGGCCAGCATCGTCGAGGATCTGCACGTCATAACCCGGCATCGGAACGGTTGGGGAGCCGATCTTAACAGGGAGCGCTTCGATCCCTGCGGGGTTGCCCGCGATGGTCCAGCCCGTTTCGGTCTGCCACCAGTGGTCATACACTGGAACGCCCAGAATGTTCTGCGCCCAGACGATGGTGTCAGGGTCAGCGCGTTCCCCAGCGAGGTAGAGCGCACGCAGGCAGGAGGTGTCGTATTTCTTAATGAATTCGCCCTTCGGGTCTTCGCGTTTGATCGCGCGGAACGCGGTCGGTGCGGTAAAGAAGGAACGGACGTTGTGTTCTTCGATCACGCGCCAGAAGGTGCCAGCGTCGGGGGTGCCGACGGGTTTGCCTTCAAAGACGATGGTGGTGTTGCCGTGCACCAGCGGACCGTAGGTGATGTAGGAGTGACCTACGACCCAGCCCACGTCCGATGCAGCCCAGAACACATCGCCTGGATCGACGTTATAGATGTTCTTCATCGTCCAGTTCAGCGCGACCAGATGGCCTGCGGTCGGACGAACGACGCCTTTCGGCTGACCTGTGGTGCCCGAGGTGTAGAGGATGTAGGCGGGGTGGTTGCCCTCAACAGGGACACATTCCGCAGGCTCAACACCGAATTGGAAGCCGTGCCAGTTAAAGTCACGACCTGGGATCAGTTCGGCGACTTCTTGTTCGCGCTGGAAAATAACGCAGAAGTCAGGCTTGTGAGTGGCTTGTTCGATGGCACCGTCGAGGAGCGGTTTGTAGTGCACAACGCGGTTTGGTTCCAAACCACAGGATGCCGCGATGATCGCTTTGGGTTTCGCGTCGTCGATCCGAACAGCCAGTTCGTGTGCCGCAAAACCACCGAACACGACCGAGTGGATCGCGCCAATACGGGCACAGGCCAGCATCGCCTCAAGCGCTTCGGGGATCATCGGCATGTAGATGATGACGCGGTCGCCTTTTTCGATGCCTTTGGCACGGAGCGCACCAGCAAGCGATGCCACGCGATTGCGTAGTTCGACGTAAGAGATCGACCGTTTGGTGTGAGTGATCGGGCTGTCGTAGATGATCGCAGCCTGTTCGCCGCGACCTGCCTCTACGTGGCGGTCAACGGCGTTGTAGCAGGTGTTCACTTTCGCGTCCGAGAACCATTCGTAAATCGGAGCGTTGTCATCAAACAGTGCCTTGGTCGGAGCCTCGACCCAGTCGATTGCCTTGGCCTGTTCCATCCAGAACCCTTCGGGATCAGATTTCCAGCTGTCGTATACGTCTTTGTAGGTCATAAGAGCTCCTCCTCTTGCTTGGGTAATGGTCTAAGCGAGAGGGGATCAGGCAAGCAACAATGTTAGCGTCCAGAGCGACGCTTTGGCGCAAAAAATTTGCAGAAAAGCGGCGATGTGGGTTGCAAACTTTTGCAAACTTTACAGAAATATACGGATTTCGGTAAAAATAGGCGAGGTTTGCAAAGTTTAGTGTCAGATTTTGTAAATCTGTCTTTGCAGAGATTCTAGCTGTGGCGCCCCTGTTGCCAAGAGCGCCACAACCCGAATTTAGCCGTAGTGCGACACTGGCGTGCCCGCGATTGCCGACATGTTCAGCAGACCGCGTGCAGTGATCGACGGGGTGACGATGTGGGCGCGGTTGCCCATGCCCATGAGGATTGGACCGACCTCAAGGCCGCCACCTTTCATTTTGAGAATGTTGCGCACGCCAGAGGCCGCGTCAGAGTTTGCAAAGATCAGCACGTTAGCCGAGCCCTTCATGCGGCTCTGCGGGAAGATGCGTTCGCGCAGTTCGGGATCAAGGGCGGCGTCGATGTGCATTTCACCCTCATAGCAGAAATCACGTGTCTCTGCGTCCAAAAGCGCCATCGCGGCCCGCATCCGACGGCCCGAGTCAATGTCGAGGCTACCGAACTGCGAATGCGAACACAGCGCGATGTTCGGCGTGATGCCAAAGCGCTTCGCGTGACGTGCCGCACCGATCACGGTTTTCGCGATCTGCGCGGGGGTCGGTTCAGGGTGCAGGTGGGTGTCTGCGATGAACAGCGGGCCGTCCTCAAGGATCATCATCGACAAAGCGGCAGTCGGTTCATGTCCGTCACGGCCCAGCACTTGGGTCACGTAGTTGAGGTGCCAGAGGTATTGACCAAAGGTGCCACAGATCATGCTGTCGGCCTCGCCACGTTGCACCATGATCGCCGCAATCGCGGTGGTGTTGGTGCGCATGATGGCCTTTGCCAGATCGGGCGTGACGCCCTGACGTTCCATCAGGCTGTGGTAGGTGGTCCAGTAGTCGTAGTAGCGCGGATCGTTTTCGGGGTTCACGATCTCAAAATCGACCTGCGGACGGATTTTCAAGCCAGCGCGTTCGCAGCGGCGTTCGATGACCTCGGGACGACCGATGAGGATCGGGGTCTCTGTGGTTTCTTCGAGAACGGCCTGAGCGGCGCGCAGAACGCGTTCGTCTTCGCCCTCAGAGAATACGATGCGGCGCGACGCGGTGCGGGCGGCTTCGAAGACAGGACGCATGAGGAGCGCGGACTTAAAGACCGACCCATCGAGGCGTTTCTTATACTCTGCCATATCGTCGAGCGGGGTTTTCGCAACGCCCGTTTCCATCGCGGCCTTTGCCACGGCAGAGGCCACAACGCCCATGAGGCGCGGGTCAAAGGGTTTGGGGATCAGGTAGTCGGCGCCAAATGTCAGTTTCTCGCCTTGATACGCGGCAGCGGCTTCGGCGCTGGTGGTTGCGCGGGCGAGGGCGGCGATGCCTTCAACGCAAGCGATTTGCATTTCGTCGTTGATCTCTGTTGCGCCCACGTCGAGGGCACCGCGGAAGATGAACGGGAAGCAGAGCACGTTGTTGACTTGGTTTGGGTAGTCCGAACGGCCTGTCGCGATGATCGCATCGGGCGAGGCTTCGCGGGCGAGGTCGGGCAGGATTTCGGGTGTCGGGTTCGCCAGCGCAAAGACGATCGGGCGGGTCGCCATTTTCTTGACCATCTCGGGTTTCAGAACACCCGGACCAGACAGGCCGAGGAAGAGGTCCGCGCTTTCGATCACCTCGTCCAGTGTACGCAGGTCAGAGGCCTGTGCGTAGGCTTCTTTCTGCGGGGTCATTTCTTCGGTGCGGCCCTGATAGACCAGACCCGCGATGTCGCAGAGCCATACGTTTTCACGCTTTACGCCGAGCTTCAGGAGCATGTTGAGGCAGGCAATGCCTGCCGCGCCGCCGCCAGTGGATACGACCTTAATGTCTTCGAATTTCTTGCCTGCGACGTGCAGCGCGTTGGTGGCGGCAGCACCCACAACAATCGCGGTTCCGTGCTGGTCGTCGTGGAACACAGGAATGTTCATGCGTTCGCGGCAGATCTTTTCAACGATAAAGCAGTCGGGCGCTTTGATATCTTCGAGGTTGATCGCGCCAAAGGTCGGTTCGAGCGAACAGACAATCTCGGCCAGTTTGTAGGGATCGGGTTCGTTCAGTTCGATGTCGAAACAGTCGATGTTCGCGAACTTCTTAAAGAGGACAGCCTTGCCTTCCATAACGGGCTTGGACGCCAAGGCACCGATATTGCCGAGGCCCAGAACTGCCGTGCCGTTCGTCACAACGCCAACAAGGTTGCCGCGCGAGGTATAAGCGCGTGCGGTGTCCGCGTCGGCCTTGATCTCGAGGCAGGCTTCGGCCACGCCGGGGCTGTAGGCGCGGGCAAGGTCACGTCCGTTTGCCAGAGGTTTGGTTGCGCGGATTTCCAGTTTCCCTGGTTTCGGGAACTGGTGGTAGTCCAGCGCTGCCTGACGCAGGTTGTCCTTGCTCTTGTCGGTCATGTGGTCATTCTTTTTTATTTAACGTTAAACTAAATTTTCTGTTGGTCCAATGCCTCCATACAGGGGATTGACCTCTCGTTGCAAACCTTATCGGCTGATATAGTCGGTATTTAAGTCATAGCGCTTGCAACCGTCCGCTTGGCGCTGCACATTTTACCAAACGATCAAAGAGGGTCCTATGTCGTTGCTCGATCATGCCAAAGCCGTTCGCGAAAATGCCTATGCGCCCTATTCCAATTTTAAGGTAGGCGCGGCGGTCCAGACCGCGAGCGGGACGATCTATACAGGCGTCAACGTTGAAAACGTCGCCTATCCCGAAGGCACCTGCGCCGAAGCGGGCGCTATTGCGGCCATGTGTGCGGCGGGTGACCGCAAGATTGTTGAGGTCGCGGTGATCGCCGATAGCCCAACGCCTGTGACGCCTTGTGGCGGATGCCGTCAGAAAATCGCAGAATTTGCGCAGCCTGACACGATCGTGCGGATGTATACGACGGGTGGGGCGCAGCTGGATATGACCGTGGCGCAGCTGCTGCCTGGTGTGTTCACCGCAGATCATATGGCCAATACCTAAAATGGACGCCCGCGCAATCATTGCCAAAGTTCGCGACCGCCAGTCGCCCACGACCGAAGAGCTGCGGTGGTTTGCCAATGGGCTTGCCTCTGGCGCGGTATCGGACGCGCAGGCGGGAGCCTTTGCGATGGCGGCGCTGTTGAATGGGCTGGGCGAAGAGGGGCGGATCGCTCTGACGCTCGGTATGCGCGATTCTGGTGATGTGCTGAAATGGCGGATGGATGGTCCTGTGATGGACAAACATTCGACGGGCGGCGTCGGGGATTGCGTGTCGTTGATCCTCGCGCCAGCGCTGGCGGCCTGTGGTGTGTTCGTTCCGATGATCTCTGGTCGGGGGCTGGGACATACGGGCGGCACATTAGACAAAATGGAAGCCATCCCCGGTGTGACGGCTCAGATTTCCGAGGCAGAGTTGCGCCGCATCGTGGCCAAGGTTGGCTGTGCAGTCGTAGGTGCCACTGGGTCAATCGCGCCTGCGGATAAACGGCTCTATGCGGTGCGGGACGTATGCGCGGCGGTGGAAAGTGTTGATCTGATCACCGCGTCGATCCTGTCCAAGAAATTGGCGGCAGGTCTAGAGGGGCTGATCCTCGACGTGAAAGTCGGCACGGGTGCGTTTATGAAAACACCGGACGAGGCGCGGGCCTTGGCGCGGTCGTTAGTGGCTACGGCGAACGGCGCAGGGTGCCCGACGGCCGCGATGATCACCGACATGAACGAACCGCTCGCGCCGACATTGGGCAATGCGCTCGAGGTTGCGACGTGTTTGGAGGTGATGGGTGGGGATCGGCTCGCGGCGCCTCGACTCTTTGACCTGACGGTTGCGCTGGGCGGGCGGCTTTTGGCGTTGGCTGGCGGGGCCGAAGGTGAGGGCGAAGAGAAAATCCGCGCTGCGATTGAAAGCGGTGCCGCGATGGATCGCTTTGCCCAGATGGTGTTCGAGATGGGCGGACCGCCTGACATGGACAAAGACTGGCGCACCCATTTGCCCAATGCGCCGTTTGTGGTTCCTGTGCCCGCGCCCGAGGCTGGACTGGTCACTGGATGGAATGGTCAGGCATTGGGGCTCACCGGTGTAGGAGTGGGCGGCGGACGTCAGGTTGAGACGGATAAGGTCGATCCTGCGGTCGGTCTGTCGGCTGCAATCCCGCTGGGCCGTGAGGTGCAAAAGGGCGATCCGATTGCCTTTGTTCATGCGCGGCGAGACGACGATGCGGCCCGGGCGGTGGCTGAAGTTCAGGCGGCGATCACGATTGGCGGGACGGACCCTGATCACCCCTTGGTGCATGAAAGGATCGACCCATGAGCCGCGCGTTTCTGGTCGTGATCGACTCTGTCGGGATTGGTGGCGCGCCCGATGCGGACAGCTATTTCAACGACGGGCGGCCTGATACGGGCGCGAATACCGTTGGCCATATCGCGCAGGCGATGGCGGCGGCGGGGAAACCGTTGCAGGTCGGGACCTTGGATGCGCTGGGATTGGGCGCGGCGTTGCGGCTGGCCTCTGGGTTAGAGGTCGAAGGTCTAGGCGCTGACCCCGTGGGCGCGTGGGCTGCAGCGACCGAGGTGTCCAAGGGCAAAGATACGCCGTCAGGTCACTGGGAATTGGCGGGGGTGCCCGTGCCGTGGGACTGGGGCTATTTCACAGATCACGAGAATTCGTTCCCCGAGGCCGTGATTGCCGAGGTCTGTAAGGTCGCGGGCGTCGATGGGATTTTGGGCAACTGCCACGCCTCTGGGACAGAGATCATCGCCCGCCTAGGGGCAGAGCATCTGCGGACGGGCTATCCAATCTGTTATACCTCTGCCGATAGCGTGTTTCAGATCGCAGCGCATGAAGAGGCATTTGGTCTAGAGCGGTTGTTGGACCTCTGCAAAGGCATCGCGCCGATGCTGCACGAGATGAAAATCGGGCGCGTGATTGCGCGGCCTTTTGTGGGTGAGGTCGGCGCCTTTACCCGCACCGCAAACCGCAAAGATTTCGCGATTGAACCGCCTGCGTCGACACTCTGCGAGTGGGTGCAGGGCGCTGGACGGCATGTCTATGCCGTTGGTAAGATTGGAGATATTTTCTCTATGCGGGGCATCAATGAGGTTCGAAAGGGCCGCGATGATGTGCTGATGGGGCATCTGTCCGATCTGGTCGATGAGGCGGTCGATGGATCGCTGACCTTTGCCAATTTCGTCGAGTTCGACAGCGAATATGGGCATCGTCGGGATGTGGCAGGGTATGCGGCACACCTTGAATGGTTTAGCGTTAAACTAAATGAGATTTTGCCGCGACTGCGGGACGGCGACCTGCTGGTTGTCACCGCCGATCACGGCAATGATCCGACATGGACAGGCACGGACCACACCCGTGAACGAGTGCCCGTTTTGATCCACGGTTTCGGGCCGCGCGCGCTGGGGCATATCGGGTTCTCCGACGTGGCCGCGACGATTGCCGCCCATCTGGGCGTTCCAGCCCAAGGCACAGGAAAATCAGTGATATGAGCTATAAATCCACCCCAAAGGTCGAGCTTCACCTCCATTTCGAAGGGGCTGCACCGCCTGATTTCATTCGCCAATTGGCGTTTGAGCAGAAGGTTGATTTGTCCAAGATTTTCAACGAGGACGGCAGCTATAAATACCGCGACTTTGACCATTTCCTTGAGGTCTATGAGGCGGCGACCTCGGTCCTGAAAACGCCAGAGCATTTTGCGCGGCTCTGCTCTGCGGTGCTAGAACGCAGCGCGGAAAACGGTGTGGTCTATTGCGAGACGTTCCTATCGCCCGATTTCTGCGGTGGCGCGGATGTGAGCGCGTGGCGCGAATATTTGCACGCGATCGAGGAAGCGGCGGACAAGGCTGATCGCGACATGGGCATCACGCTGCGTGGGATCGTGACGCCGATCCGCCATTTCGGACCTGAACAGGCGAAAAAGGCGGCGCTCTGTGCGGCTGAGACGAAGGGTGACTTTATCGTCGGGCTCGGCATGGGTGGGGCAGAGATGATGCACCGCCCTGGTGATTTCGCGTATTCGTTCGACATGGGGCGCGAGGCTGGGCTGCGTCTGACCTGTCATGCGGGCGAATGGGGCGGGCCAGATATGGTGGCTGACACCATCCGCGATCTAAAGGTCGAACGCATCGGCCACGGCATCAACGCGATGAAGGACCGCAAATTGGTCGATGATATCACTGAAGCAGGGATCGTCCTGGAGGTCTGTCCAGGGTCGAACGTGTTCCTCGGTGCGTCGGGCGATTGGGCGGATCACCCGATCAAACCGCTCCGCGATGCGGGTGTTAAGGTCACCGTGTCCACCGATGACCCGCCATTTTTCCACACCACTATGACCAAAGAATACGACATGTTGGCCCAGACCTTTGGCTGGGGTGACGAGGACTTTGACGAATTGAACAAGACCGCGATTGAGGCTGCGTTCTGCGATGCAGCCACCCGCGACATCATCATCAAACGATTGGAGACTGCCCAATGACCGACCATCTGACTGTTGTGGATCACCCGCTGGTTCAACACAAACTGACCTTGATGCGCGAGTCCCGCACGTCCACAGCGCAGTTCCGTCAGTTGCTGCGCGAGATTTCCCTGCTGCTGGCCTATGAGGTGACGCGCGGGTTGCCGATGACCACGCGGACGATTGAAACACCGATGTGCAGCATGGAGGCCCCGCAGATCGAGGGTAAGAAGCTCGCGCTGGTATCGATCCTGCGGGCAGGAAACGGGTTGCTGGACGGTATTCTAGAGCTGATCCCCGCCGCGCGTGTTGGCTTTGTCGGGCTCTATCGCGATGAGGAAACGCTGCAGCCTGTGCAGTATTACTTCAAAGTGCCAACCCAGCTAGAGGATCGCACGGTGATTGTCGTTGATCCGATGTTGGCGACGGGGAACTCTTCGGCGGCGGCGATTGACCTGATCAAACAGGCGGGCGCTAAGGATATTCGGTTCCTCTGCTTGCTCGCGGCACCCGAAGGGGTTGAGCGGATGAAAGAAGCGCATCCTGACGTTCCGATCGTGACAGCATCGGTAGACGAGCGTCTGAATGACCATGGATATATTGTTCCGGGTCTAGGGGATGCGGGTGACCGTATGTTTGGCACAAAATAATGGGCGCAAACTAGCGTTTAGCGGGTGCACACTCTTTACAGATTCACCGATCTGCGGCATTGTCACCGCTAATTAATGGGGACATTCATGTCGGATTTTCGTTTTATTGCAGCTGTCGTTGTTGGTCTTGCCGTTCAATCGCAAGGCGTACTGGCCGATACACTTCCTGCGGAAATCCCACCCGCGTCCTTTACGGGTAACCAATACGTTGACAGCAAGGGCTGCGTGTTCATTCGTGCGGGCCTTGCGGGGTCGTTGAATTGGGTGCCGCGTGTAAACCGTGATCGCAAGCAATTGTGCGGGTTTGAACCGTCGATTGGGGGCCGCGTTGCGTCGCCGCTGCCTGCGGATGTGCCGATCATTGGTGTGAGCGAACCGACGACCACTGTTGCGGCTGCGGCGCCTGCTGTTGTGGCGCCTGCTGCGACCCGTGATCCGATCCAGACTGTTGCGTCGATTGGCGTGTCCCCGCGTGTCGTCGCGCCTGCACCTGCGCCCGTTGTTGCAACGCCGCAAGTGACACGGCCAGAGCCGCGTCGTGTGACCTTGGCTGAGATTTGTCAGGGGCAGAGTGGGATTTTGGCGGGCTATGTGAATGCCGCAAATGGTCAACCGATCAACTGCGGTCCAGCGCGTCCTGTCGCGGTTGCCACTGTTGCGCCGACAATGGTGCCGTCGGTGGGGGGCTCGGCCTGTCCGTCGATTGGTCAGGCGTATTTGACGGGCGGCGCGGGCATGGCTGTCCGCTGTGGTCCGCAGACCCAAACCATTTCGCGCTACAGCAACCGCGTTCCAGCGAGCAATCCTGTTGCGATCAACACCACCGCTCCAAGCGGCGTATCGACGACGACCTATGTGCCGCGCCAGCCTGCCATGGCTGCGCCTGTTGTCTCGGTCCCGACCGTGACCGTGCCTGCCCCCGCTGTGCGGTCGAGCGGCTGCAATTTTGACAGCGTAAGCGCTCAATATGCAGGGGGCGCTGGTGTCCGCTGCACCCCGCAACAACAGTCCCCATCGGCCAGCCGTTATGTGACGGGCGCTGTGGGTGTGGACGCGACACGTGCGACTTCGATTGTGACGGGGAGCGGGTTGTTCGGGCCTGTTGTGCCCGCATCGAACCCAGTGGGCGTGAGCAGCGTTGGACCTTACTCGCCACCCGAAGGATATATCGGCGCGTGGACGGACGGTCGTTTGAACCCGCAGCGCGGTTTGACTGGCTACTAAGCCGCTGGGCTTAGTTTCCGCAGATCCCTTGCAACGCGACCCAATCACCATCTGACAAAATGAGTGGCGCTTGAGACGGGTCCACCGGATCGGCCTCGATCAGGTCGAGCGTGCGTTCCCCCGTGATATCCAAGGCAAAAGCGAAGGGTTTCGTTGAAACCTCTGAGTCAGCGAAGGCCTTGATCAGGCTATCGGTCGAGATGGGTGGCGCTTTGTCGGTCACGGCGATTTCGGCATAGTCGCGCAGGGTCGCGCTGCTCATGTCGCCCGTGGTCAGCAGTTGGAAAGTCGCCTGAATACCCGAGGTTTTCATCAAATGGCCCAATGGGTCGTCGGACTGACGCGCCAATTCGGCGGCGATCAGGAACCCTGTGGGGACGCCTGGGTCCTCGTAATCTTCGACGAGGGCGCGGTTCATCAGGATGATCCCGCCAGGCAGGGCGAGGGTGGTTGCGATGCCTTCGGGGACGATGAGCACACGCACATCACTGTCAGCGCCCAAGGCGCGATCTTTAAGCCGTTCGAGGGCTTGGATACCACGAGGGCTGCGGCAGACGGATCCCGTCAGTCGCTGCACATGCCCCAAGAGCGTCGCGCCAATCGAGGCTCGGCTGGCTTGGGATACCGCAGAGAGCGTATGGGTGCGTAGCGCGGAGGGCAGCCACAGAACGCCCAAGGCCAGCACCGCAGCGATAGAGAACGACAGTCCCGCACCGCGCAGACGCCCCGGTTTCGGACGGCGTTTGGAGAGCGCTTTGCGCACCTTTTCAATCGCTTCGATCATCAGTTCGTCGTCGATTTCCAGCGTTTCATCACCGCTGTCATCGGGTGCAAAGAGAGCAGGCACTTCGTTAGGGTTCAGGCGTTCAATCGCGGGGAGGGACCAGTGGGTCAGAGGCCGATTGGCCGTGTCGCGGATGATCAATGTGGCATCGCCAAAGCACACAGCCACCTCGCGGCGCTGTGCCTGTCCGTCGGCCCGCCAAAGGCCCAAACTTTCTAACCGAGTATACTGTTTAAGTGCTGTCATCTGCTCTTATTCTATTTTGCGTCACTTTAACCTGTCCCAGCGATATTGGATAGGGCGGACAATCGGACAAAATTTGATCAAATATGTCGCTAAGGGACAAGTCAGGTCGTTTTAGGTTTTGCATAACCCTAGCAACAGTTTGAGGGAAATTTATGACTGCACTCTCTGCCTCGTCGCATAACCGCGCTGGATTGGCCGCGTTCCTGATCATGTCCGCTATGGCGTGGTTCGGTTTGATCGATAACTTCGTACGTTTGGTCGCCGAAGAGGCAGGGTTGTGGCAGTTCCAATTGTTGCGCGGTGTGGTCGCATTGGCAGGACTGGGCGCGATTTCGTTGGTGACGGGCTATAGCCTCAAACCCAAGCGGCGGCGAAATGTCTATGCGCGCTCTGTGGTGTCATCGGGGGCGCTGGTTCTTTACTTTGCTTGCCTCGGCATCATGCCCATCGCCCAAGCCGTTGCGGGGCTCTTTACCTCTCCGATCTGGGTGATCCTGATTTCGGTGGTGTTCTTTGGCGAAAAGGTCGGGCCACGGCGCATTTTTGCAGTGGTGATCGGTTTTACCGGTGCTGTGTTGGCCTTGGGCGGCGGGGCAGGGGAGCTGTCATTGGTCAGTCTGCTGCCGATCCTTGCGGGGGCGGCCTATGCCATGGGGAATATGGCGACGCGCCGTTGGTGCGAGGGCGAAACGACGCTGTCGCTTTTGACGGGCTACACGGTGATGATCACGATCTGGGGCGCTGTTGGGCTCATGATTGTGACGTGGATGGCGGTGCCTGATGTGGGTGGCCCTGCGGGTTATGTGACCCGTGGATGGGTTGCCCCTGTTGGCGTGTTCCTTGGCCTGATCGTCTTGCACGGCTTTGGATCGCTCTTGGGCGTGGGGCTGACCATTCGCGCGTATCAAGCCGCTGACGCCACATTCGTGTCGGTGTTTGAAAACACGTTGCTGGTTTTCGCGACGATCTGGGCAGCGGTTCTTTGGGGCGAATTCCCGACGCCGCTGATGATCGTCGGTTTGCTGATGATTGCGGCCTCTGGGATCATCATTGCGATCCGTACAGACTCGCCCCCGATGGCAAGAACCGATAACATCGTGGAATGATAATCTCGCACGGTCGTCGTTATATCTTTGTCCATATTCCCAAAACCGGCGGAACCTCGCTGGCTCTCGCGCTCGAGGCGCGGGCGATGGCGGATGATGTGTTGATTGGGGATACGCCCAAGGCGATCAAACGGCGGCGTCGGTTGCGCGGGGTAGAGAGCTCGGGGCGGCTGTGGAAACACTCGCGGCTGGCCGATATCGAAGGCTTGGTCACGCGTCAGCAGATGGCGGAATATTTCACCTTTACGCTGGTGCGGAACCCTTGGGATCGGATGGTGAGTTATTACCACTGGTTGCAGGCTCAAACGTTCGACCATCCCGCTGTGACACTGGCAAAGACCACGGATTTCACGGGGTTCATGGCCCATCCGCATACTCACGCGAGCCTGAAATCATCGCCCTATGACAGCTACATGAGGGATACCGCTGGGGTTGAGCATTGCAACGCCTACATCCGGATCGAACATTTGGGTGAGGATTTGGCGGGTTTGTCTGATCACCTTGAATTTGTGCCAGAAATTCCCGTGGTGAACACGTCAACGCGCGAAAAAGACTGGCGCGGATATTACGAAGAATCAACCAAAGCGGTCGTGGAATCACTCTGCGCTGCGGACATCGAACGCTTTGGATATCGGTTCGATTGTTGAGAGATTGTGGTGAAATCTGGGGGCTTGGTCTGGGTTTTGCCGCATATCTCCGAACAATGCCCCAATTAAACCACGATCCGTCCCAAACTCTGACGCGGGAATAGGTGAATTCTTCTTTAACGGGAACGCAGAACGTGCCCCGACGGTTAAGGAAGACGCCGATGTATGCTTGGAACGACAAAAGCTGGACAAACGCCCATGCCGCTCTCGGCCATGATGCGACCCTTTCCGATGTAGATCACGGGATGCTGGCTGGTACCCGCGTCGCGACCGCGATGGGCTGGCGTCGGGTTGAGGCGATCTGCGAAGGCGATCAAGTGCTGACTTTCGATGGTGGTTTGCAGACTGTTGTGGCTGTGCGCCGTCAGGTGATCTTTGCTGGTGAAACCGCAGCGGCCATTGAGGACTGGCCGATGTTGGTTCCCGCTGGCGCACTGGGCAACCGCGAAGAGATGCGTATCCCCGCCCGTCAGGCTGTTCTCATCGAAAGCGATACCGCTGAGGACGTGTTCGGTGATCCCTTTGCGTTGATCCCTGTAGCGTCACTTGAAGGCTTCCGTGGCATCACACCGTCACGCCCTGCCGACCGCATCGAAATCGTTACCCTGCACTTTGCTGGCGACGAGATCGTTTTCGCGAACACAGGTGCATTGTTCTACTGCCCCAAGGCGACTGACATCCTGTCGGATCTCTTTGACAAGGATGAGCCGTCCTATTCGGTGCTGTCGCAAGAGCAAGCCGATCTGTTGGTCAGCTTCCTCGAACTCGAAAGCGAAACCTATGGTTCGGTCGCTCCGACGTGCGCCCAACTGGCGGCCTGAGTCGAAGCTGTAGGGCGCTGACACAGCTGGTATTCACTCATAACGTGCGCTACTCTGAAAATTCGCGCACCTATAGAGTGTATTTCGTCAAAATACTGACAAATTCACCGAGATTTGCATTCAAAAGGATAGTCTATCTTAAACCTTCGATAAATATGATGTATCCACGCGATCAGCAGATAGTGCTATTTCGTTTCGCTGGAGTTTCGAATGGGTTTCCTGTTTCTACTGTTGGGTGCTGCGGCCGCAAGTGGTCTCGTGATCCCTGAGCTAATGGGGCAGACAGACGGTGATAGTGCGCCGGCTGACGAGCAATCTGACGACCTCGCGGCGACTACTGATCTTTCCAGCTTCTTTGACGATCTGATCACACTGACCAATGAGGGCACTGCTGATGGCGGCGAAGGTGACGATACCATCGTTGCTGAAACCAACGACGAAGAAGACGACTACACCAACGAAGACGTGGTCTACAGCTTTGACATCAGCGGCGGCAACGGCAACGACGACATCACCCTAGATGGCGCGGCAGAGCAGGACGGTCTGGACAGCACTAACACCGTTGATGCGGGCGCTGACGACGACACTGTTGAGCTGAAGGGTGATTTCGGGTCGCACGTGGATGAGCTTGACCTCGGCGCGGGTGACGACAGCGTTACGCTCGGCTATGGTTCGGTCGTTGAGAGTCTGACCTTGGGCGCGGGTGCGGATGAGGTTGTGATGGGCGACATCGCGACTGAGGCCACGATTGAGGACTTTGATCCCGAAGAAGACGTTCTCGTCTTTGATCTGGGTCTGACCCACATCACCGAAGACAACATCGACGACTTCCTTGGCTTCAAAGAGGACGACGACGGTCTGATGGTCACTGTGACCGACGATTGGAGCGGCGAGATTTATTCGATGGTCTACCTCAAAGGTCTGACCATGGCGGACGTTCCCGCGCTGACCTTCGCTTACGCGTAAGCAGCAAGTTTTCAGATAGAGAAAGGGCGGGGAATTTCCCCGCCCTTTGTTGTTTTAGGCTGCTTGCTCTGCGGCGAAGCGGTTGTAGAACTCTTGGCCCTTATCCGCCATTTCACGCAGCAACGCGGGGCAGGCAAAGCGGTCGCCGTAGGTTTCGGTCAGTTGATCACAGACCTCTGCCGCATAAGGCGTGCCGATGATGTCGAGCCAGCTGAACGGACCGCCAGACCACGGAGCAAAGCCCCAGCCGAGGATCGCGCCCACGTCACCTTCGCGGATGTCTTCGAGAACGCCTTCTTCGAGCGCGCGGACCGCTTCTAGGACCTGAGCAAAGAGCAGGCGGTGCTGAACCGTGTGCAGATCAGGCTGTTCGTCGGCCACAGGGTATTTCGCGGCGAGGCCCGTCCAGAGGCCCTGACGTTTGCCTTTTTCGTCGTAGGCATAGAAACCAGCCGCGGTTTTGCGACCCAGACGCCCTTCGTCGGCCATCCAGAACAGAACCTCGTCCACAGCGCCATCGGGGTAGGCGTCGCCCATCGCGGCTTTGGTCGCTTTGGCGATTTTGACGCCGAGGTCGATGGAGGTTTCATCCACCAACTGCAGCGGGCCGAGCGGCATACCGACCAGTTTCGCGGCGTTTTCGATCAGTGCAGGTTCAACCCCTTCGGCAACCATGCGGATGCCTTCGTTGATGTAGGGGATGATGCAGCGGTTCGCGTAGAAGAACCGGGCGTCATTGACCACGATCGGGGTCTTGCGGATCTGGCGCACGTAATCGAGAGCCTTAGCCACGGCGCGTTCGCCTGTTGCTTTGCCCTTGATGATCTCAACGAGCATCATTTTCTCGACGGGCGAGAAGAAGTGGATGCCGATGAACTGCTCTGGACGCTTGGACGCTTTTGCCAGCATCGAGATTGGCAGGGTCGAGGTGTTGGAGGCAAAGATGCAATCCTCGCCCACGGCGGCCTCAACCTTGGCCGTCACGTCAGCCTTCACGGTTGGGTCTTCGAACACGGCCTCAATAATCAGGTCACAGCCAGCAAGCGCCGCATAGTCGGTGGTCGCGGTGATCAGCGACAGAACCTGTTCTTTCTTCTCTGGCGTGGCTTTGCGTTTGGCGATGCCCGCGTCCATGTATTTTTCGGTGTAGGCTTTGCCACGGTCTGCGGCCTCTTGGGTCGCGTCAATGAGTACGACCTCCATGCCTGCCTGCGCAGAGACGAGCGTGATACCCGCGCCCATCATGCCCGCGCCGATCACGCCGAGTTTTTTGACCTTCTGGTCCTCGACCTTCGGACGGTTCGCGCCCTTTTCCAGTGCTTCTTTGTTGATAAAGAGGCTGCGGATCATCGCGCCAGACGACGGGTTCATCAGAACGTTGGTGAACCAACGGGCTTCGATTTTGAGGGCCGTATCAAACGGCACCATTGCGCCTTCATAGACGGCAGAGAGCATGGCTTTGGCGGCAGGGTAGACGCCTTGGGTCTTGCCATTCACCATCGCAGAGGCGCCGACGTAGGTCATGAAGCCTGCGGGGTGGTAGGGCGTGCCGCCCGGAATCTTGAATCCCTTTTGATCCCACGGTTTCACCAGATCAGCGTCTTTGGCTTCTAGCACCCATGCCTTGGCTGCGGACAAGAGGTCATCGGCTTGCACCACTTCGTCGATGACGCCCGCGGCTTTGGCTTTCTTGGGGTCGTTCAGTTTACCTTCAAGCAACAACGGCGATGCTGCCATCGCGCCGAGCTTGCGCGACAGGCGTGTGGTGCCGCCAGCGCCTGGGAAAATACCGACGAGGATTTCAGGCAGGCCGATTTTGGCCTTTGGATTGTCCGCCGCGAAAATACGGTGGGTGGACAGTGGCAGTTCGAGGCCAATGCCAAGAGCGGTGCCAGGGAGAGCTGCTGCTGTCGGTTTGCCACCCTTTTGGGTTTTCGGATCCATCCCTGCGAGTTCGATTTTGCGCAGGATCGCGTGCATCTGCATGGTGCCTTCAAAGAGGCCTTTTGCGGGATCGTCGCCCGCGCTCTCTTTCATCTTGGCGATGACGTTGAGGTCCATGCCGCCCGCAAAGGTGTCTTTGCCAGAGGTGATTACGATGCCTTTGACGGCTTCGTCGGCATGGGCCTGATCGATAAGATCAGAGAGATGCGCCAGTCCTTCGAGGCTCAGCACGTTCATGGATTTGTTGGGAACGTCCCACGTGATTACGGCAACGCCATCGGCGTCTGTGGTCATGGTGAAATCGGTCATGGTCTTACCTCCCTCAGACGCGTTCGATGATGGTTGCTGCACCCATGCCGGATGCGATGCACAGAGTGGCGAGGCCAGTGCCCTTGCCCGTGCGTTCAAGTTCATCGAGCAAGGTGCCGATGATGATCGCGCCTGTCGCGCCCAATGGGTGACCCATCGCAATCGAACCGCCGTTGACGTTTACGACCGACGGATCAACGTTGAACGCCTGCATAAAGCGCAGAACGACCGACGCGAAGGCTTCGTTCACTTCAAACAGATCAATGTCAGAGATCGACATGCCGCTGTCAGCGAGGATCTTTTCGGTCACAGGAACAGGACCTGTCAGCATGATCGTCGGATCGGTGCCGATTTTCGCGGTGGCGCGGATGCGGGCACGCGGTTTGAGGTCGTATTTTTCGCCGAACTCTTTGTTGCCGATCAGAACGCCGGCCGAGCCGTCCACGATGCCTGATGAGTTCCCTGCATGGTGGATGTGGTTGATCCGCTCAAGATGCGGGTATTTCATCAGGGCCACTTTATCAAAGCCCGGCATCACCTCGCCCATGTCCTTGAACGACGCCTTCAGCGCGCCGAGCATCTCTGCGGTCGTGCCAGGGCGCATGTATTCGTCGTGGTCGAGGATGGTGAGACCGTTTTGGTCAATCACAGGCACCACGGATTTGGCAAAGCGGTTATCGTCCCATGCGGCTTTTGCGCGGCGCTGGGATTCAACGGCGAGCGCGTCTGCGTCCTCACGGCTAAACCCGTATTCGGTGGCAATGATGTCTGCCGAAATGCCTTGGGGGACGAAATAGGTGTCCATCGCGATCGACGGATCAACCGCAATTGCGGCACCGTCACTGCCCATCGCAACGCGGCCCATCATTTCAACGCCGCCCGCGATATAGGCCATACCCGCGCCGCCCTTGATCTGGTTTGCGGCGAGGTTCACGGCTTCCATGCCCGAGGCGCAGAACCGGTTGATGGCAAGGCCGGGTATTGATTGATCAAGGTCAGAGGCCAAAACTGCAGTGCGCGCCAAACAGCCGCCCTGTTCGCCAACTTGGGTCACGTTGCCCCAGATCACGTCTTCAACCGCGTGACCATCAAGGCCATTGCGGTATTTCAGTGCGTTCAACACATTTGCCGACAAACGGGCCGAGGTCACTTCGTGCAGGCTGCCGTCTTTGCGGCCCTTGCCCCGCGGCGTTCGGATCGCGTCGTAAATATAGGCTTCGGTCATTCAGTCCTCCTCAGGCCGCAGGAAATGCGCGGCGCATCAAATCGTATGGGTGTTTCCAACCGGGCAGGGCCGCAATGCGGTCGAGCCAACGGTCGATATTGGGATAATCCTTGCGCTCGAACCCAAAGGGTTCAGGGTAATAAAGGTAAGCACAGCAGGACAGATCAGCATTGGTGATCGTGTCGCCCACGATCCACTCGCGTCCCTCAAGGTGCGCCTCTAGCGTTGCGAAAGCCGTCTTTAGTCGACCGCTGACAAAAGCGATGACCTCTTGCGGGCGTTTGTCCTCGGGTAGGAAATTCATCAGGAACCGCAGCATCCCCGCTTGGGACGAGAATTTGTGGTTGTCCCACAGAACCCAGCGCAGAATTTCAGAGGCCTCGCGGTCGTTCGCGCCACCGAATTTGCCTGTCTCTTTTGAGAGGTGATCCAAGATCACGCCCGATTGGGTCAGCACCAGATCGTCATCCACATAAACGGGGCATTCGCCCATTTCGTTCACGGAGCGGAACTCTGGGCTGCGCGATCCACCTGCGAAGAAATCAACAAAAATCGGGTCCCAATTGACCTCGGCCAAGGTCAGGGCTAGCGCCACTTTGTACGAATGGCCGCTTTCCCCAAAACAATAGAGTTGTTTGGTCACTGTCTCATCCTCCTCAGTTCACCGTGAGCGCCGGGGGTTTTCCACCCCCGGACCCCCGGAGAGTTGTTGCAGCAAGGTGAACTGGCCACCTTTATCCTTTTTTAACGCCACCCTCTTATTCAAACCCCAAGGTACAGGTTGGAGAACCCAGGGCCCTGCAAGGTGAAGCCCTGTCCCGCGTCCTCCGAGAGAATGTCGCGGGCAGGGTGGAACTCTCGTTTCACCTTGCCGTAACAACTCCCGCCGGAGGCTCCGACCGCGGGGCAGGGCGGTAACATGCCAAACTCTAGAACTGCTCTGCTGACAAATCCATGACAGTCTCTGCACCCGTTTCAATGCGGGCTAGGTGCATCGCACAGGCGGGCAGTTGACGTGCCATGTAGTATTTGCCAGTTGCGATTTTGCCTTCGTAGAACGCGGTGTCAGAGGCGCCGTTGTCGAGCGCGGTGTAAGACGCTGCCGCCATACGGGTCCACATCAGGCCGAGGCAAACATGACCCATGAGGTGCATGAAGTCGTAAGAACCAGAGAGCGCGTTGTTCGGGTTTTTCATGCCGTTCTGCATGAAATACATGCCCGCCGCTTGCATCTGTTTTGACGCGTTTTTCAGGGCCTCGACAAAGGTTTGCATCCGCTCATCGGTGTGGGACTTGCACTCTGCCTTGACCATCTCAAAGAAGGCCATGACGTGTTTGCCGCCGTCTTGGGCCAGTTTGCGGCCAACGAGGTCGAGCGCTTGGATGCCGTTCGCACCCTCATAGATCATCGCAATCCGCGCATCGCGGGCGAATTGGGACATGCCCCATTCTTCGATATAGCCATGACCGCCGTAAACCTGTTGGGCCTGCACGGCCATTTCAAAGCCTTTGTCGGTCTGGAAGCCCTTGATCACAGGGGTGAGGAGCGAGACGAGGCCATCGGCTGCTGCATCACCAGAGCGGTGCGCACGGTCGATCAGGTTTGCGCCCCAGTAGGTCAATGCCCGCGCGCCTTCGGTAAAGGACTTTTGGTCCATCAGATTGCGGCGGATATCGGGGTGCACGATCAGCGGGTCGGCTGGACCGTTGGGATTTTCAGCGCCCGTGACCGCGCGGCCCTGCAGGCGGTCTTTGGCATAGGCGACGGCGTTTTGGTAGGCCGCCTCGGACTGGGCGTAACCCTGAAGGCCAACACCCAAACGGGCCTCGTTCATCATGGTGAACATGGCGCGCATGCCTTTGTGCGCCTCGCCCACCAGATAGCCCGTCGCACCGTCGTAGTTCATCACGCAGGTCGCGTTGCCGTGGATGCCCATTTTCTCTTCGATCTTACCGACCGAAACCGCGTTGCGGTCGCCGAGTGAACCGTCATCGTTCACCATGATTTTCGGCACGATGAAGAGCGAGACGCCTTTGATGCCTTCGGGACCGCCCACGATTTTTGCCAGAACGAGGTGGATGACGTTCTCGGACAGATCGTGGTCGCCTGCCGAGATAAAGATCTTTTGGCCAGTGATTTTGTAGCTGCCGTCGTCCTGCGGCTCTGCCTTGGTCCGCATGAGGCCCAGATCGGTGCCGCAATGTGGTTCGGTCAGGTTCATCGTGCCAGTCCAGTCACAGGTGACCATCTTGGGCAGGAATTTCGCCTTTAGGTCGTCCGAGGCGTGGGCGTGGATGGCGGAGTATGCGCCGTGGGTGAGGCCCTGATACATGTTAAAGGCCATGTTGGCCGACACGAAGGGTTCCATCACGGCGGTGTTGAACACATAGGGCAGACCCTGACCGCCGTATTCGGGGTCACAGTCGAGCGCGGTCCAACCGCCTTCTTTCATTTGGTCAAAGGCCGCTTTGAACCCAGTCGGCGTGCGGACGACACCGTTTTCATAGGTGCAGCCTTCGGTGTCGCCAACCGCATTCAGCGGGGCCAAAACTTCCGACGCGATTTTGCCAGCTTCTTCGAGCACGGCAGAAGTGAAATCGCGGTCCAGCTCGTCGTATCCGGCGATATCTTGTTCCGAAACCTTCAACAGGTCGTGCAGCACGAATTGGATATCTTTGATGGGGGCGGTGTAGCTGGGCATTGTGCGGTCTTCTCCTCCGGTGGTGTGGGAAGGGCGCCTTAAGCAGCCCGTTCCGCGCGTAATTTCGCCAGATGTTGGCGACCCCATTCGATCTGCTGTCGGAGATCGTCGATGGCGGTTTCCAACTCGGCCTTTTGTTGCTCCATCTCGGCCAGATGTTGTTTGGCCACTTCGTAGGTCTTAACCAGCTGGGTTTCTTGCTGGTCGTCCAGTTCGTAGAGGTCGAGGAGCTGCCGGATTTTTTCCAGCGAGAAACCGAAGCGCTTACCGCGCAGGATCAGTTTCAAGCGAGCCCGATCGCGTTTGGTAAACAGGCGCTTTTGCCCGTCACGGATCGGAAACAACAGCTCTTTGGCCTCGTAGAACCGCAAAGTGCGAGGTGTTACGTCGTAGGCGTCGCACATCTCGCGGATGGTCATGGTCTGGTTGTTCGTTTCGTTCATTTTCGTCTCACTCATGCGTTGACGTGATGGTAGCGCAATCGGCAAAGACAGTTTCACCATACAAGCCAAGTTTACCAGAACGTAAACGAAACGCTGCGTCATTTTTCAGTATGACGAAAGGTCATTAAAGCTGTCGTTACGTAAGGCGAAATAATGTGAGCGTGCGGAAAATCAATTTCCACACGCGAAACGCGAATTTTCAATTTGGGGCAGTTTAGCCGAGCGAGGCCAGCGTGTCGTCGCGGAGTGATTCCAGCTCTGCGATGGTCTGTTCAAGCTGGATCTTTTGCTCTGCCAATTCAGCGAGCTGACCATTCGCCATTTCGACCCAGCGGCGCATCTGCGCGTCGGTGCCTTCTTTTTCGTAGATCAACAGCCACTGACGGATGTCTTCGAGCGCAAAACCAAAGCGGCGGCCACGTAGGATCAGCGTCATTCGGGCGATCTCGCGGGCCCCGTAGAACCGTGACCGACCTTCGCGAACAGGGGAGATGAGTTCGATATATTCGTAATAGCGTAGGGTCCGCGGCGTTACATCGAACTTCGCGCACATTTCTTTGAATGTCAGACGTGTATCCGGCATCTATCTCTCCCTTGCGGCTACACTAGGGCGAAAAAAAACGATGGGCAACCGCTCCTGACGCGACGGTAAATCTAAGACCAAGTCTTGCGCGTTTGCTCTGGATCGTGAACCAATGGAGCAACCGAAAGGAATGCTCATGACTGACGCACCGCAAGACCATCAAGAACGCAAGGCTCGGCTTGCCGACCAGTTCATCGCGACCCTGCCACACGCAAAGGCATTGGGGATGCGGATGACAGCTATCGGGGATGGGATGGCGACGATTGAGATGGATTATGACACGCGGTTCATTGGCGACCCCGAAACGGGCGTGATTCACGGTGGTGCGGTGTCCGCACTGATGGACACCTGCGGTGGGGCGGCGGTGATGAGCCATCCGTCCTGTGGGGGTGGGACGGCGACCTTGGATTTGCGGATTGATTACATGCGCCCTGCCACCCCCGGTCAAAAGATCACTGCCACGGCGGAATGCTATCACGTGACCCGCAGCGTGGCCTTTGTGCGCGCGACCGCGACGGATGAGGACACAGCGCGGCCTGTGGCCACGGCGACAGGGGCCTTTACGGTCGACGGCAGTAAGGGGGGCAAATGATGCGCAAACCAGAACCCGTTCAGGTGATCAAACAGCGCCGCGATGCGGCCTTGGAAAAGCTGGTCAGTGGCGTGCCCTACATTCAGTTCCTTGGCATCCAGTTTGACCGTCGTGGCGATGAATTGACCGCAATTCTGCCGTTTGACGACAAACTGATCGGCAACCCGATGTTGCCAGCGATCCATGGTGGCGTGACGGCTGCATTCCTCGAAACCACGGCGCTGATCGAATTGGCGTGGGGGATGATGTGGCAAGAGATGGAAAGCGGCTCTGCCCCAGATTTCCAACTGGGTGATGCGCCGATCCGTTTGCCTAAGACCATTGATTTCACCGTGGATTACTTGCGGTCGGGTCTGCCGCGTGATGCCTATGCACGGGCGACGATCAACAGGTCGGGCCGCCGTTACGCGAGCGTTCATGTCGAAGGCTGGCAGGACAATCGGTCGCGTCTCTTTGCGCAGGCCACAGGGCATTTCCTCATGCCGTCCAGAAATGGCTGACCTGAGCCATCGGCGCATCCTCAAGATCGCCGTTCCTATCGTCCTCGCCAATGTGACGGTCCCTTTGTTGGGGCTGGTCGATACGGGCGTGGTCGGTCAGTTGGGCGCGGCAGAGCCTATCGGCGCCGTGGCTATTGGTGCGATGATCCTCACCTCGATCTACTGGGTGTTCGGGTTTCTGCGGATGGGGACCACGGGCCTCACGAGCCAAGCGATCGGGGCAGGGCACACCGGCGAGGTTTCGGCGCTTCTCTTTCGCGGGCTACTGCTGGGCGGTGGATTTGGGGCGGTCATTATCCTGCTGCAAATGCCCATATTCGCGCTTTCGCTCTACCTCTCGCCGGGAAGTATCGGGGTAGAGGCGCTGGCTCATGATTACATGTCGGTGCGTGTGTGGTCGGCCCCAGCGGCGATTGCGCTCTATGCGGTGAATGGTTGGCTGATCGCGGCAGAGCGGACGCGGGCGGTGCTCCTCCTTCAGATCGTGATGAACGGGGCGAATATCCTGCTCGATGTTCTGTTCGTCTTGGGCCTCGGCTGGGGTGTGGCTGGCGTTGCTGGCGCGACCTTTATCGCGGAATGGCTGGGGTTGGCGCTGGGCCTATGGCTTTGCCGTGATGCACTGCGGACAAAGGTCGGTTGGCCTGCGATCCTCGATCCTGTGCGGCTAAAGAATATGGCGGCGGTGAATACCGATATTCTGATCCGTTCGCTGGGACTGCTCGCGGTTTTCGTGCTGTTCATTTTTTGGGGCGCAGGGTTCGGCGACGTGCCATTGGCGGCTAATCAAGTGCTGTTACAGTTCACCTCCGTCACGGCCTTTGCCTTGGACGGGTTCGCTTTTGCGGCGGAAACGCTGGTGGGCAAGGCCTTTGGGCGGCGCGATCCGACAGAGCTACGTCAGGCCGCGTTGCGCAGTTCAGCGTGGGGGCTGGGGGCGTCGGTCCTGATGGCGGCAGGGTTCTGGTTGGGCGGTGACACGATCATCGACATTTTGACCACCGCACCTGATGTGCGCGAGGAAGCGCGGATTTACCTGCCGTATATGGCGGTTGCACCGATACTTGGCCTGCCTGCGTTCATGTTCGACGGCATTTTCATCGGCGCAACCCGCAGCCGCGACATGCGCAATATGAGTATTCTGTCGCTCGGGTTCTATTTGGTTTCCGCACTAGCGCTAATGCCTGCCTTTGGCAATCACGGGCTCTGGATGGCAATGATGGTCAGCTATTGCGCACGGGGTCTGACGCTTGCGCTCCGCTACCCCGCGCTGGAAAGAGCAGCGCGCTAAAGGATTGCGAGCACGTTTTCAGGCGGACGGCCAAGCGCGGCACGACCATTGGCAAACACGATGGGGCGTTCGATCAGTTTGGGATTGGCAACCATCGCATCGATCAGTTGATCGTCGTAGGCATTAGCGAGGTCGAGTTCCTTAAACAGCGCCTCTTTGCGCCGCACCAATTCACCCGCCGTCATGCCCAATGTGGCGAGGGCCGACCGCAGTTCATCAGCCGTCGGCACATCGTCGAGGTAGAGACGAACCTCTGGCGCGATCCCTTTGTCGGTCAAAAGAGCGAGCGTCTCGCGGCTCTTACTACAGCGGGGATTATGCCAGATGCTGATCATGTCCAGTCGCCCCGTCCAGTGCCGACAGCCTCCGCAACATTGGCAAAGCCGTCGCGGGCCAGCAGTGCGTCCAGACCCCGTGCGATGTCATCCGCGAGGCTGATGCCGCCGTAGACGAGCGCGGTGTAAAGCTGCACAGCAGACGCGCCAGCGCGGATTTTCTGATAGGCTTGTTCAGCGCTGCCAACGCCGCCGACACCGATGATCGGAAGGGTGGTCAGTCCAGACAGACGCGCCAGTAGGCGGGTCGATTTTTCAAAGACAGGTTGCCCCGAGAGGCCACCTTTTTCGTCCTTGTGCGGGCTCCGCAGACCATCGCGCGACAGCGTCGTGTTCGTCGCGATGATCCCCGCAATGCCAGAGGCATTGGCGACTTCGGCCACGTCGTCGAGTTCTTCGTGGGTCAGATCCGGTGCGATCTTGAGGAAGATGGGTAGCGTTTTTGCCAGACCAGCGTTCGTCTCAATCACACCAGCCAAGAGTGCTGCGAGCGCGTCCTTGCCTTGCAAGTCACGCAGCTTTTCGGTGTTCGGGCTGGAGACGTTGACCGTCGCGAAATCGAGATGAGCACCACAGCGGGCCAGAACGCGGGCGAAATCTGCCGCGCGATCTTCGCTGTCCTTGTTGGCGCCGAGGTTGAGGCCAATGATGCCCCCACGCGGACGAGCGGCGAGGCGGGTCGCTGCGGCCTCCATGCCTTCGTTGTTAAAGCCAAAGCGGTTGATCGCGGCCTGATCCTCGGTGAGACGGAAGAGGCGGGGTTTCGGGTTGCCAGGCTGTGGGCGCGGCGTGATCGCGCCGACCTCAACAAAGCCGAACCCGCATTTCGCCAAAGCGTGCAGTGCGGTCGCGTTCTTATCAAACCCAGCGGCCAGACCGACAGGGTTCGGCAGGGACATGCCAGCAACCGAGGTGGCAAGGCGCGGCGTGGTGAACGGGCCAGCCTTGGGGCCGAGGCCGAGGTTAAGCGATTTCAGAGCGAGGCCATGCGCCACTTCGGGGTCGGTGGAGCGCAGGACGCGCATCCCGATTTGTTCAAGCAGGGTCATGCGAGCTCCGGAAACTGATGTGCGCCGTCAACAAGCGGCAGAGGTTTGTCCCACAAAATATCGGTCATCCGCAGGGGGCGGTAGAGATGCGGGAACAACTGACCACCGCGCGAAGGCTCCCAGACCAGCGGATCGAGGCTGTCTGCCTCAAGCGCGAGAAGGACCAGACCGTCCTCGCCAGCGAAGTGCTTCGCGGCGGTTTCTTGGGCCTGTTCAGCGGTGGAAAAATGCACATAGCCGTCGATCACGTCGATCGGCGCACCGAGGGTTTCGCCCTTGGCCTGCAGCTCTGCCCACTCTGGGGCGCGGAAGATTTTGTAGATCAGCATGGCGCGGTGATGCCTTTGTCCCCCGATTTGGTCAAGAGTGCATCAATTTCGGGCAGGCATCTGACACCAGCCTGTTACGTGGCGGGAATAGGTCGAAAGGATGCAGGCAATATTTGACTCAATAGTCAGTTCTGCCCAAGCTGATCGAATATCAACCAGGGGGATCCCAATGATTACACGTATTCTAGCATCGTCTTGTGCTCTTGCGCTGTCTGCCGGCGCAGCAATGGCGGATTATTCGCTGACCATTTTGCACACGAACGATTTCCACGCTCGCTTTGAACCGATCAGCAAATACGATTCGACCTGCTCTGCAGAGGACAACACCGCGGGTGAATGTTTCGGTGGCACTGCGCGTCTGGTGACGGCAGTGGCCGAGGCTCGCGCCCGGTCGAACAACTCTATCCTCGTTGACGGCGGCGACCAGTTCCAAGGCACGCTGTTCTACACCTTCTATAAGGGCGCGATGGCTGCGGAGTTCATGAACCTCTTGGGTTATGACGGTATGACCGTTGGTAACCACGAATTCGATGACGGCCCCGAAGTTCTGCGCGGATTTATGGATAGCGTTGAATTCCCCGTGCTGATGTCGAACGCCGATTTTTCGGGCGAGGCACTGCTGTCGGACAAACTGCTGAAGTCGACCGTGATCGAACGTGGCGGCGAAAAGATCGGCCTGATCGGTTTGACACCGCATGACACGGACGAACTCGCAAGCCCCGGTCCGAACGTGATCTTTACCGATCCTGTGGATGCGGTTCAGGGCGAGGTTGATAAACTGACCGCTGAGGGCGTGAACAAGATCATCGTTCTGTCCCACTCTGGCTATTCAGTGGACCAACGCGTTGCGGCTGAAACCACAGGCGTTGACGTGATCGTTGGTGGTCACTCGAACACCTTGTTGGGTGACATGGACAAAGCCGAAGGCCCGTATCCGACCATGGTGAACAACACCGCGATTGTGTCGGCCTATGCTTACGGCAAGTTCCTTGGCGAATTGAACGTCACCTTTGACGACGACGGCAACCTGACCGAGGCTTCGGGTCAACCGATCCTGATCAACGGCGAAGTTGCAGAAGATGCAGCGGTTGTTGCGCGTATCGGCGAACTGGCGGCTCCGCTCGAAGAAGTGCGCAACCGCGTTGTGGCTGAAACCGCGACCGAAATCGTTGGCGTGCGTGAAGACTGCCGTGCCCGCGAATGCGCGATGGGGTCATTGATTGCTGACGCGATGCTCGAGCGTGTTGCAGATCAGGGCATCCAGATCGCAATCCAAAACGGCGGTGGTATTCGTGCGTCGATCGATGCGGGCCCTGTCACCATGGGCGAAGTGCTGACCGTTCTGCCGTTCCAGAACACGCTTTCGACCTTCCAAGTGTCGGGCGAGACGATGGTTGCAGCTCTCGAAAACGGTGCGAGCCAGTGGGAAGAAGGCGCAGGCCGTTTCCCGCAGGTCGCAGGCATGAGCTTTACCGTTGATCCGTCAAAACCAGCGGGCGAGCGTGTGTCGGACGTGATGGTTGCAGGTGCGCCGATTGATGCGGCTGCGACCTACGGCGTTGTGTCGAACAACTACGTGCGTAACGGTGGCGACGGCTATGGCATGTTTGTCAATGCGGCGAACGTCTATGACTTTGGTCCTGACCTTGCTGACGTGCTGGCGGAATACCTGGCCGCGCAATCGCCGTTCACCCCATACACTGACGGTCGTATCACGGTTGTTGGCGAATAATCCTGGCCTCACTGTCTAAACACTTGGCCCCTGCCGGATGCGGCGGGGGCTTTTCGTTTGCGGGGGAGGGTGGCACACTGCTGGTATGGATCATCCCTTGCTCGACCTGATCAACGCCCGCATCGCCGAAGCGGAAAAAGACGGTGCCTTTGACAACCTCGAAGGCGCGGGGAAACCTTTACCGCCCTGTGATGATCCTGAAAACGCTCTGATCAATCGGGTGATCCGCGAAAATGGCGCTGTGCCAGAGTTCGTTACCTTGGGTCGTGAGTTGCGCAAACTGCGTGAGGAATTGGCCGAAGAGTCGGACCGCACGCGGCGGCATCAATTGCTCAAGGATATGTCGATGCTTGAGGCGCGGATTGATCTGTCGCGCAAGGCTTTCGCCCGCTAATGTGTGGGCGTATGGCGATCACGCTGCCCCATGATGCGATGGCGCAGATGTTCTCTGCGGCCAAGTCCAACACATTGCCAGCGGATGAACCGAACTGGAACGTTTGTCCGACAACCATCATCGCGGCAGTGACCAGCCACGATAACGTGCGGCATTTGCGGCCAATGCGCTGGGGGTTCATTCCGTCGTGGTATGACAAACCGAACGGCGGCCCATTGTTGATCAATGCCCGCGCCGAGACCATTGCGGAAAAGCCCGCCTTTCGTGAGGCTTGCCGCCAAAGGCGCTGCCTCATCGCCGCGGATGGGTTTTACGAATGGCACCGTGATGGCGATACGCCGCTGCCCTATTGGGTGACGCGAACCGATGGTGCGCCGATGGTGTTTGGCGGGATCTGGCAGACGTGGGGCGATCAGGCGACCTGCGCGATTGTCACCACCGATGCCAATGCGGATATGGCGCCGATCCACCACCGTTTGCCACTAATCCTGCCGCCTGATGACTGGGCACTATGGCTCGGTGAAGCGGGACATGGGGCAGCAAAATTGATGACACCCGCCAAAGAAGGGGTCCTTTCCCTTCGGCGGGTGTCCAAAGCCGTCAATTCGAATCGTGCGACAGGACCAGAACTGATCGAGCCACTGATCGAAGACGAATGATCAGTTGTTGCCGCTGGACGTGGTGGTGTCCGGTGCTTCTTCGATCGGGGGTTCATCAAAGCTGAAAGCGCCGTGCTGTTCTTCTTCGGCAAGCGACGATGTGAATTCGAGCACAGTGTCTGCGTTCACTTGAATGAGGAAGGTTTCACCTTTTTCCAGCGAAGGGCTGGTCCATTGAACGATTTGGCTGTCCTCAAACGGGATCGCGCTGATCACGCGGGCGTTGTCAGCTTGGTTATTGAATTGAACAATTTCGCCTGGATCAACGTAAGTGGTAAGCGGGAAGAACCCGAAATCGGTGATAACCACAGTTTGATAGGTTTGTTCACTATCGGCATTGAGCATCGTAGCCGTCGAGAGAACCGCCACAGACGCGAGCATAGCAATTCGAAGCATCATCGCCTCCATAAATGAAATACGCTCCCATTCGGAGCATCACGTATACGATTAGGTAGGTAATTCGGCAGAAATAAGGCGCGAAAAAGGCTGAAAACTGCGTCTTGAACTTCCCCTAAAGGCTGGACTATATGGTCCTGCACGCGGGTGTTGTGTAATGGTAAGACCTCAGCCTTCCAAGCTGATGACACGGGTTCGATTCCCGTCACCCGCTCCAAGAATCCCACTAAGTTGCTGAAATATATCGTGTTTCCACAAAATGGGAGCGCAAGTTTTGTCACACATTCAGCACACTTTTTCCCGAGGTAACAATTTCTACTACAACAGGCGGGTGCCAGAACCACTTAAAAGTGCATACGGTTCAGTGATAAGACTGAATCTTGGTTCAGATGAAAGACAAGCTAGAGCGTTAGCCGTACGGATGACGGATATTCTTGATGCGAGTTTTAGAACTGGTGTGGTCGTAGACTTTCAAAGGCTCATAAGACCAATCAAACCTCGAACCTTCACTTTGTCTGAGATTGCTAAAGAATACGTTCACCTCAAAGATATTGATGAACTATCACCTCGTTTAGCAGTTCAACTTTTGTCGTCCGTGTCTGGCGATATATGTGTAGAAGGCTACACACGAGATGATGCACGGGCGTTCGTACAAGCATTAGAGGATAGGGGCGTATCCACGTCAACAATACGACGACGAATAAATAGTATCTCGGCAATTCTTAACTATGCGTATGCCGAACTAGACGTGGATAAGCGCAATCCTTTCACGAGGGTGGTTATTAGAGGTGAAGGGAAGGATCGGAAGAAGAGAGGGACTTTCTCGATTGATCAACTCGGTGAGGGATATGTTGAAGCACTATGCTCTAACAGCCATGTCCGTGTCCTCTTCCCAATCCTAGGCGAAACTGGGTGTCGTATTGGAGAGGTGGTTGGCCTTAGGGTCGAAGATGTCGATCTGGAAAAGAACATTATCCATATCCGCCCACACCCACACAGACGGCTGAAGACGACAGGTAGTGAACGGAGCCTTCCGTTGGTGGGCTATGCTGAAAGGGCCATGAGAGAGGCTCTACGAGGCTCTGATGGGCGATATGTTTTCCCTCAGTATTTCAAGCCTGATGGTTTTGTGTCTACTCACGCCAGCAATGCCCTGAATAAGTGGATTAAAGGTAGATTTAATGGTCTTACTGCTCATTGCCTTCGTCACACCATGAGGGATCGACTTCGAGCAGTAGAAGCGCCATTGGAGATGATTGATCAGATTGGGGGGTGGTCCTCAATCAATACAATGGGATCAAAGTACGGGCAAGGCTACGACGTTGAACAGTTGCGTAAATGGTTGTCAAAAGTGGCTCTCTCGTAAATGTAGAATGGACATACTGATGCTTAAATCAATTTATAAAGTAAATAATCGAAGCACTTATCTAATTAAATAAACAGGTGCAGCTCCAAAGACTTCTGACGGTGTTTTATTATTGCCGTAATAATTTCTAATGAATCCCGATATTTCTTCATTTGGATTATGCCATGCATATACTGACAGGTAGGTTGAGGCTTCTTTGAAATATAAGCTCGGCTGAGATATACTTCCCCATCTATCACCAGAATCTGGGCAAGATATTGCATATATTTGATTTGTTTCGGATGGATTTTTAATGCCGTTAGCAACAAACACTACTGCATTATGTATACTGCGTCCATCTACGCTAAAGTCATAAAGGTCTTGATTTGAATTTTTCTTAACCAATGCTGCAATCATTACAAGATACCCTAGGGCGTCTGCATTGTATTTTAAACCCATCCCTCCACGCTGACTGTCGATTGGAAAGCTCCCATCGGGCCTCATATCGTTGATTGCAGTCTTATAAACATTGATTGCGCTTTGAATTGCTTGATGGTCAGAGGTCATATATCCCCATACAAGCGTGATATATGCAGCCATGTATGCCTTATTATCTTGGCGGTGCCTCCAGCTACTTTTTGCTACGTCTCGGACCAAGGGGTTTAGCCACTGCCCGATCAGGACTCTTTCGTTCGGGGTTAAATCGGGGCCAATAATTGATGCTGAAACTAATATGGAGCTAATAAGAGACATTATTTGCCAATCAACTGGTTTAGTGCCCCAAGATACGTGGATGCCTTTTGACAATGCATCTTGGCTGGCCCAGTCTAATAGAACCTGCTTGACCTGCTCTCGTGATTGTATATTTGTTTCTCTAAGCATTAGTTGATTGGCGTTCGTAAACCACTGCCTTGCATAATCAACAGCCCCCAAGCGTTCTCCATATGCCTCAACTAAATCCACGATAATTATCGGATTAGGGTTTCGACCAGAAATCTTAGCGGAGCCTGCAAGAGCTTCCTCTCGAAAGAAAGGATTATGCCAAGGTGAATTTTCAAATGAGATCGAGCTTTTGGTCTCAATGGAAAAACCTTGGCCTGCTCCGTAAACGGTATGATCCATGCAGGTTTCTGCAGTCCGATAAGCAGACCATAGTCGTTCCGTGTCTGTTTTCGATAAGACCGTCCGAGGTTGACTGACAACGTCATATTGCAAGTTTTGTTGCTTCGGTGATTGGCGTGTGTCATCTACACATCCGCTGATAGTTAGCGAGGCTATCATAGTTAGGCACAGGTTTCTACGCATCACCATTTTGCGCTCCAATATTTTTGACTGAAAATTCAATTTTAACGGGTAGCATAACTTCAACGCTAGAAAAAAGCGTAATGCGTCATTTCATTCAGTTCAATCAATTTTAAATAAGAAACCAAATGAGTAAATTATTTAGCCCTGAGTCTAGCCCTTGTTTTGCCTCGAAGGCTTATCAGCAGAGAAAGTCTTTTTGTCCGAAACTATTTTCTTGTCTCGGATGTAGAGGGGGAAACCAGCGCAGACGGATTCATCCTCTATTTTTTGGAGGGTCCCAAGGCATCCTGAGGCCCGATGAAGGTGCATCTCGAACCAAATCAACTACGTGCACTACAAAACTTTATGGCCCCCTAAGAGCCTCTCTGTGGCCCTGAGGTTAAAGCATCCTGTAGACTGACGACCGTGCAATGTTGAGTTCACGGGCAATCGCTGTCGGGGACATGCCTTCAGCCTTCATCGCCTTCACACGTTCTGCATCAATACTCTGAGGGCGACCCTTGTAGACACCAAGCTGCTTGGCCTTAAGGATGCCTTCCATCTGTCGTTCTTTACGTAGGTTCGTCTCGAACTCAGCAAATACCCCCAACATCTGAAGGAAGGCTTTCCCTGCTGCACTGGAAGTGTCTACGGGTTGTTCCGTGGCCTTCAGTGAAGCACCCTTTTCCTCAAGTTCTTTAACGATAGACGACAAGTCCAAGATGCTACGGGCAAGCCTATCGAGGCGGGTAACGACCAGAACGTCACCTTCACGAATAAACTGCAACAGAGTGTCGAGTTCCGTGCGACCATCTCGACTTGTTCCAGATACCTTTTCCTCCCTGACCACATCACAACCAGCAGCCATGAGGGCCTCTCTTTGGATTGTCAGGTCTTGGAGTTGCGAACTCACACGTGCGTAGCCGTACTGTGCCATGATGAAACTGTCCTATATGGGTCTTAGACACTCACATCATACTGTCTTATAAAACGATTCGCTACCCTAATCGGACACTATATCTGTCCTATTGTCGTGTCCTCGATGAGTATACCCAAGCGGGACAGGTTATATGTGTAAGCCTCATCCATATCAGCGATCAGCAAGAAAGAGAGAAGCGACATCATTTAGGATTAGTGAAGTGCCTAACATCCCGCCAGTGGAAAATGATCAAGCAGGACGAACAGTAACTTCGTCTAATGCGGTAATCTGCTTCGTTGTCCTGATGCGACAGATCAGCATTTGACAAGCATAAGCAATCCACCCCAGTCTCTTGATCAGGCTTCAATATATTTTGACTGTTTGATCAATTATTGCGCTGGGCATGAACATGCAAAACGAAGATGAAAAGCGACCAATCCGACTGTTCCAAGATGCCATTCAACGTCGTAGGGAGCAAAATGGCGACTTAGACCATTTGTCTGATTGGCAGGTTCATTCGGCACATATTACAGCAGGCGCAATAGGCTCTCTGGCATCTGGCGATGAGACAGGGCCACTGTATGTGCCTATGCCGACGGGGTCAGGCAAAACGACAGGTGCTATTTGGGGGATCGTTGATGTCGTACATAAATACCCTGAACAACGTATCTGCTTTCTGACGCCCTACACTGAATCGGTTGATAACGTCTTTGCACAGTTAGCGAGACAAATAGGGGAGGATGTCGTTGGGCACTTCCATCACATTTCCTTCACAGACAAAGCCGAAGAACTTAAGAAACAGGTCGTCGTCCTGACCCACCAATTTGTCACCAGCAACCCAGAGAAGTTGGATGATCGTGACCTGTTCATTGTAGATGAGGCTATCTATGCCACAGGAGAGGCGACCCTTAAGCTAGAGCACATTCTGCAAGCACGGAGTTGGGCGACACGTAACAATATCTCTGCTGAAGCATTTAATGAGCTTGCAGATTATGCATCTGATCTTGACCGAAACCTGAGACAATCGGCAGCAAAGTACCTTGCACCCACCTCGATCGACGACAAGTCTTGGGTTGAGGAAATTGCCAATCAGCTTGATTTGAAGAGGTACAGTCAGACCATAGATGATATGGAGTGTATGAGGGCTGTACAGCTGTTTTGCGAGGCTTTGCTTGTCGGGTTGGTATTCCTGACCAAGGGCGCAATTGATGCCAAGAGATACGACCCAGTGTTCTCTGCGGCTCTGCTCGGTATCCCACGCCTCGATAAGACAGTCATTCTCAGTGCCACGGGGGGCATGGTCTACGACATTGCTGGTCCGTTTACCCAAAGCCAAGGCGTCAAGCATTATTGGACGCCGCCGAGCTATCAAAACTTAAAGCTTGTGCGCCTAACGGCCCCTTCATTTGACGGGCAGTACAGAATATGGGGGCGTCACAAGAACGAGGTAACAACCTATGTTGATTGGGTGCTATCAGAAATCCCAGAAACAACAGTTTACCTTACTGTCCCCAAGCAAGTCCTTGAGACCTGTCTTCGAGAATACCTCGGCATCTCGCAAAAAGGGGAAATTGCAAACCTCCCGATCACGACAACCAAACATGGCAAGACGGTACAGGTATCAACCCACGCAAGGTCTGTCGGCTCTAATCAGTTTAAGGATTGCGAAGCGGTCGTTTATCTCTGGGAAGACTACAAACCGCAGCAGGTCTCGGTGCAACGGTTCCATACTTTGGCTAATGAACCAGTTACCGACGAGGCTTTAGCTGAAGCAAATCGTGGTAAACTCGCAGGGAACTACCAACGCATCAGGGATGCTCAGATTATCGACACGATGATGCAGCAAATTGGTCGTGGAAGAGTTCGTGCAATTGACGACAATGCGATAGCCGACTCTATGACAGCTTATGTCCTTTGTTCTGCCAACTACTTTGAACGTCTTGCTGCCCAATACCGTGATTGTAAGACAGGTCTACTAGAATACCCCAACATCGACGCCGACAAACCCACTGGTCGCATTCCTCAGATCATCAACTACTTGAGGGAACGACACCCTAAAGAAGACGTTCCGTTCACCGAGGTAGAACAGGCAGTAGGCTTCAAACTCAGGGGCTATCGACATATCCTCGAGAACGACTGGGACCTGGTGATGCTTGGGTATCAATTTGTAGCAGGTGAACGTGGTAGAGGTCGAACAGGACACTTCAAGCGGCTTGGTAAATAGCCTGACGGCTCTATCGATAGCCCTTTAACTCTACCAGTTAACGACACCAAAAATGTATAAATATACAAGAAGTACCCTATTGGTAATCTGTACATTTTACGGAATCTAAACTGATTAGTATATTATAATTCTTGTCGTTTTATCATGATGAAGTGAGAGGCTTGTGATCAAGCCGCTTAGGTATTTTGAAGCGATAGGATGATACGACCAGACATACTTGTTGGTGTCGTTGAACGAAAAGAGGCGACCCGAAGGCCGCCCCTAGGTTTAAACTCGCAAAAGACGCTAATCAGAACCGCAGATCAGCACTCAGAGCCATCGAATGGCGAGTAACACCTCCGATATTGTCCAGCCCTAGTTCTAGCTCAAGGGTACCATTGCCATCGTCTGTTGTGCCTAGGATGCCCAGACCAACGCCAGTACCACAATTGCGAGAGGCTATGCTGCCAAGCTCTGTGTACTCACACATGGCTTTAGGTGTCACCGTAGCAACCAGAAGACTGTTTGCCAGTGTCTGGCCGTCCATGGCTACACGGTACTTAGGTGCAACGGACACATCTGCATATGATACGGCACCGCCATCCATTGAGAGTGTGCTATCCGTGAGGCCATAGGCCGTACCCGTAAAGCCAATCGTTCCTAGATCAGACTGGGCAGCATTGATGGAAAGTGTTGGCCAGAGTTCTGAACTCTCATCAATCATTGATACGCCTGTAAGCGTCAGTCCCCCCAGAACCGTGGTGCTGTGATAAATGCTTTCTAGGTCCAACATGCCATTTGATAGCATTAAGTCATGCTCGTTTTGCTTCAGTGTCAGGTGACCATCTAGGTATAGCTGATCCTGAAGTTCTGAGACAAAGTACCCGCCGATTGAAGCTCCAAAGGATGTTTGGTCACCCGAGAATGTACCGTTCAAGTCAGACTGAACGTATTCGGCACCAACGAACCATCCTAACATTGCCGTGTCTGATGTTAGGTATTCCCAAGCGATACGGCCCGACAAAGCAGCAGTGGTATTCCCACCTTCATCCCTTTGAAGATTGAAATCTCCAGATGTGATGCGTCTGTAGGTTCCGTCGAAGTCACCAAACTGCCCAAAGAAGCTGCCATCAATATTCGCTGAACTCGTAGATACCGATGTAGACCCTTCAATATCGAACGGGACATTATTCCGACTTGAGAGCACGGATGTTTCGTCCATGCGCCTAGAAGCAATAAACCTATCACGAGTAGAGAACATGAAATCAGTCGTTTCCTGAATACTATTGCGCAAGTTTTGAAGCGCTACGGCTTGAACCTGCGACACTACTTCATCTTTGACTGCATCAAATGCAGATTGAGGAGAAGGCGTTGTCACTTGAACTGCAATGCTGGCTGTTCCATCCCCAGCAGCATTCACTGCACGGAGCTTAATGGAGTAGCTGGTGCCATTGGTCAGACCTGTAATCACAATAGGGCTGCTTGTGGTGGAAGCACTCACCCACGACCCACCATCAAGTTGGTAGTCGTAGTCTGTAATCGCTGACCCACCGTTGTCAGTCGGAGCAGAGAAAGTTACAGAAACTTGGTTGTTACCACCCGTCGCAACTACTGATGAAGGTGCTGTCGGGGTAGTGATATAATTAAATTGCACAGTATCAAATGCGTTGGCGTTAAGCCCTACATTCGGGTTGGTGACCTTTAAGGAAACCACTCCTTGCGCCCCTGATGGGCTTGTGGCGGTCACTGTTGTACCGCTGGCAGTGACATTAGTGGCTGCAACGTTATCAAAACTCACACTAACACAGCCAAGTGAAGTGCCTGAAATCGTTACAACGGTACCGCCTGAGATCAAGCCATATGCAGGATTAACAGATGTGATGGTAGGTGGGTTGTTCCCATTGCAAGAAGCGAATGCGGCCTGTGATGCCACTATTGCTATAATGGAAAAACATAAAACCGATAAAATCTTCAAGCTATCTCTCCGCAAAGTATGACATCTTCCATGTCGATGGTTCTTCTTAGTGAAGTCACTCAGGAAGGCTGGTTACATCTTCCACGGCAACAGTAAGATTTTCGATTAAGCACCGATTTTCTTTGCCACCTTCTTCGTTCGTGTAGCGATGTATTCGAACTCTTTGTCGTTAGGCTTTTCGCAGCGCCGCTGTGTCAGTAGCACATACCCACCTTCGTAAAGGTACAATGTCTCACGTTTCAATGGTGTAGATTCACCCTGTCTTTTCCTCATGTAGACCATTCTCTCACCAACATCTGCTTGCATCACATATTGGGCAAACTCAGGTGGGGACATCTTGGTAAGGTCAACAAGGGGCTTCTGGGGCATTAGGCTACCAAATCAACTTTAGAAATGCATTGTAAAGAATGTCGCCCGATATACCTTCAGTGTAAACAAAATCTGAAGCTGTACAGGTTACGACACACTATTTCGAACGCCAGTAGCGGAAGATATTGATAACTGTATTGGGAATTGCTTCAGCTGCATCGTCGAGAACTTGATCTAGTTCTTCTTGGGGGATTTCTAGCGGGGAAGAGCCACTCTCATCCAAGATATGAACAAGGATTGGCATGATAAGGTGACCGTGTGTTCCGCTTTCGGTCAGTCGTAACCACGCTTCATGTCTTAACGACACTGCTTGCAT
>NZ_JALRGW010000249.1:0-501 GCF_023253315.1 Aestuarium sp. | reverse complement strand
GTTATCTAACTTGGATGACCAGGGAAGTGGTTAACTCCGCTAGCTTCATCTCCGTTTGTAAGTGTTAGCACTGGACTGGACTGAACTCGACTACTTGAGCAGTAGCAGAGCACTCACCCGGGCATTCACGTGCCGGGGGTGGCGCGCGCCGTCGCGATAAGCCAATAAGCGTAGCATTTAAGGCGGGTTCTTCGCGAAGGCACAAGATGTCAACAGCCCAATCACAACGATGCACATGCGACAAAAGTATCAGGGCAAGCAAACGCCCTCGACACAAGAAACGCTCGGGCCTGCGTTCATGAATACGCATGAATGGCCCGTCCGGCTGAACCTGCGAGCCAAATCGCTCGACGCATTCTTTCGAGCAAAGCCCCCGACGACCAACAAGCAGTTTTCTGGTGCGCCTCAACTGCGTGAGCTCAGCAGCGTCCGCCACCGCTGCTTCGCGTCATCAGGTTCAACTACACGTACCCGCGAACAACACTGCGCGCACACAGCCCA
>NZ_JALRGW010000248.1:0-501 GCF_023253315.1 Aestuarium sp. | reverse complement strand
CAAAAGGGTGTCGTCATCCACGTACGCGGGCGCCATGCTGCGTGTGCCGCTGACTGCATCGAGGTATCGAATGCCTACCGGCGTGACAGGGCATGGTGCGTCCAACGCCGCTTGGATCAGGTTGCCGTGAAAGGGCAAGACATGGATGCCGTCATTGGTGGTGCCCTCCGGGAAGACGGCTATCCGGTGCCCGTCACGCAAGTAACGGGTGATCGTTTGCACCACCCGCATGGCATCACGGCGTTTGCTGCGCTCTATGAACAAAGTGCCTGATCCCTCAACGAGCCGACCTAAGAGCGGCCATGCTTTGACGTCCGATTTAGATAAAAAGCGCACCGGGTGCGAGGCATTCATAACCAAAATGTCGAGCCACGATACATGGTTGGCGACCACCAAGCCAACCGCCGGCTGCCCCCCTTTGAGTACTAAGGTCACGTTCAAAATAGCCAACAACTCTTTGGACCATGTTTGTACCATGGCGTCGCGCTCTGGCTGCGATGC
>NZ_JALRGW010000247.1:0-502 GCF_023253315.1 Aestuarium sp. | reverse complement strand
ATATCAACTTCGCCAGAGGCCAACGCGGTGAAGCGGGTCTGACCAGTGGTTGGAACGAACTCAACCGCCATTGGGTCGCCGAATACGGCGGCTGCAACGGCACGGCATACCGCAACGTCAAAACCTTCCCAAACGCCGCTGGCATTTGGTTCTGCGAAGCCTGTGAGACCTGTGGTCACACCACAGTTCATGCTGCCACGCGCTTTGACCTCATCAAGGGTCGACGCTTGGGACATACCCGCAGCCATACCAGCAACTGCCAGTGTAGCTAGGACTACTGATTTTTTCATGTTTACCTCTTCCTATTGGACCGCCCTTTTGGGCTGTTTCCTCAATGGCCATAAGACCACCTTCATGTCAGTGGCCCGCAGAAGCGAGCCAATGCCGCTTAATTGGGCAAATATACCGCCCAAGGTCAAGGCTTGAAGCTAGGTTTACGAAACGTAAAGCCTAACTTTATAGCAGCCGTTCGTGGGATGCTTGCTGCTTAGGCAGATTACAT
>NZ_JALRGW010000246.1:0-502 GCF_023253315.1 Aestuarium sp. | reverse complement strand
AAACTCATCCAGAAAAAAATCCAGAAAAAAAAAAGAAATCGCTTTGCTGCTCTGTGTTGTAGTATCACTAATTGCCCCCTTGGGGGAAGGAAAAAAAGTGGTCTGCTCTGCTACTGCTCAAGTAGTCCAGTCCAGTCCAGTGGTGGGCCAACTGGAAGAAGTTAGGCGTAGTAAGATACTAACGTGCTGTTTGCTAAGCTGTGGGAGGTCGCGGGACCTCATCTCGCCTCTTGCGTACGGTGCTCCGCTCGCTAAGCTGCTCAGCCACACCGGGCCCTTCGCCACCTCAAACACCCCGTCCTCAGCGAGTTTCTAAGCCCTGAGAGAACGGATCGGTGAACGAGGTGGGCCGGGGGGGCGCGCAAGAAGCCAGGCACACAGCGACTGTGCGTGCCTGCCGAGCCGGCCTTACGGCAGACAACGAGAGAATACCATTTTCCGGCCAACGGCCGGTTTTCCGGAAAGTGAACAGAAGCATTTGCATCCCCCCCCCCTCAGTGGG
>NZ_JALRGW010000245.1:0-503 GCF_023253315.1 Aestuarium sp. | reverse complement strand
ATCAGCAGACGCGCAAGAAGGAAGTAACGGGTTCCCACTAGTATCCACACTGAAACAGTGCAAGGAGATATACACAGAGAGCTGGCCTCTGTCAGAAGAAGAGGAGAGAGAGAGAGAGAGACTAGCACTAGCCACACCTGAAAGAAGATCAGCAGATAACGCAGATAAAGCTGCTTCTACTAATACTAGCTCCACTATCCCTGCATCTACACCTGCGCCATACTCATCGCTCAAAGCCCTGCTGGCCGCACGGCTGCTTCGTGATTTGTCTGCAGGTACGTGCGTGTGTGTGTGTGTGTGTGTGTGTGTGTCTCTTTCTGTTCCTCTATCTCTGTGTCTCCTTCACTCACTCACTCACTCACTCACTCACTCACTCACTCACTCACTCCCTCCCTCCCTCCCTCCCTCCCTCCCTCTCACCTGCAGGCGCCGCATCCCGTCTAGTGCAAGAGCTTCCCCCAGTTAGGAGAGGACTACCCAGCGGCGGTGTGAGCGATGGTGGC
>NZ_JALRGW010000244.1:0-503 GCF_023253315.1 Aestuarium sp. | reverse complement strand
GTTTACGATGACGCCGACCGCCATTCCCCCGACTCCCCTCAAACCCACACCAGCGAGGAAGCGCTTTATTTGTATCACGACAGCTTACCCCCGACACTTGAATGCCCGGGTGAGTGCTATGCTACTGCTCAAGTAGTCCAGTCCAGGTTATGGACCCACCTCCTGTGGATACGAGATAATGTAGATTATTCCAATAGCTTAGTTTTCATATCATGCACAGGACAAAGATCGCCGGCAACACCCTTCGGGGTTTTGCCTCTCACTCGACCAACCAGGCCCCTCTGATCACTCTCTGCTGTCCCGGTGGTGGTATTGGGACCACAAACGCGCCCGAGGCCTCTCCACGCGGCTACACATCTCAAGTTATCTACATTTCCCCCCTTCTGTGGGTCTTCTCTTTGTCTCCAGTCCCCAGCTTTCTGTTCGCGTAGAGTCACCGCTATTGGCAGCACCTTGTGATAAGGCCCATTACCTGTGGATAATGCCTACAATGCCAATAGCGG
>NZ_JALRGW010000243.1:0-503 GCF_023253315.1 Aestuarium sp. | reverse complement strand
CCATGCTAGCGTCCTTGTCACCTTGGATACCAGTGCTTGCATCTCAAAAACAATCACACATGCGCATGATATCTGCAATGGAAGAATGGTCGGGGAGCTCTCTCGAATAATCGATCAGCTGTGCTCACGAACTCTGACACCCTCCGCACATCCAACGGCAAAGTCGCTAGTGTTCGTGACTAAGGATAGAGCACATATTTTAGGTTACAGCGGAGATTGGCGGTGTCTAAAACGAGGACTGCGCGTTTGTCTGTACCTTGGGCTTCTCTGCCGCTGGATGTGTGTGTGTGTGCGTGCGTGCGTGCGTGCGTTTTTTCGTGTGTGTGTGTGTGTGTGTGTGTGTGTGCCGTGCTTTTCTTTCGGGACGAACAGGCACGCAAATTCGCAGACATGAACTTCGCGTTTAAGGGCCATCCTCTCACCAACTCCAGTCTTGATATGGTGTGGGGCACGGGACACAATTATCTGTCAGACAGATACGGTGCACTCGTCGACGTATATCC
>NZ_JALRGW010000242.1:0-504 GCF_023253315.1 Aestuarium sp. | reverse complement strand
CAACACGCCGTTTTGGAGAGGCTGCGATCAGGCTCGACTGGCAATCGGCTAAGCAGAACGAGCGCCCTTTACAATAGGCGCGCGCCACCCCCGGCACTTAAATGCCCGGGTGAGTGCTCTGCTACTGCTCAGGTAGTCCAGTCCAGTAGTAAGCTCAGAGAATAGTGCGACTGCCTGGTGCCGCGGCCACACCGCGCACTTGTACACTCATCCCACACCGGCTCGAAAAAGCTGGATGAGCGCCAGCAGACACATACAGAGCCCGCCTCTTTCGGAGATGGCGTTTCCTCTTGCTTGCCGCTCTTTGTACCCGGGTGCTTTTGTGCCCAACGGCGAGTAACTCTTGACTTCAGAGGACTGGACTACTTGAGCAGTAGCAGAGCAAGGGTTCGTTTTGTGCTCGTGTATGCTAGCAGCCATTCTTTTTGTGCTCGTTACTGGGCTCGTGTATGCTAGCTTAGCCAGTCAGCCTCGCTTGTTCCTAATCGTCCATCAATCGACGAC
>NZ_JALRGW010000241.1:0-504 GCF_023253315.1 Aestuarium sp. | reverse complement strand
GAACTTTTGTCCGAAGACATTCTGCTGCGCGATGTGATTGATCTGGAAGCGACCTTTGGTCGCTCGCTGGAGGGCGATGAGGAGATCGTCGGATCGGATCTGGGATCGGTGCCGATCAGCGCCACGCCGCGGCGTGTTGAACCTGTTGCCGCAGTCGAGCCAGAGCTGGACGCCGACGGCAATCCTTTGATGCGCGGCGAAAGCGACGAGGATGACGACGACGAGGATGGCGCCTCGATGTCTTTGGCCGCGATGGAAGCGGCGCTGAAGCCAAAGGTTCTGGAAACCCTGGACCAGATCGCCAGCGATTACGCGATGCTGGCCGAGATGCAGGATCTGCGGATGTCGGCGACCCTGTCGGAAAAGCACCGCTTTTCGTCGACCGAGGAAGCCGCCTATCAAAAGCTGCGCTCGGAGATCGTGGTTCTGGTCAATGCGCTGCATTTGCACAACAACCGGATCGAAGCGCTGATCGACCAGCTTTACGGCATCAACCGCAAGATC
>NZ_JALRGW010000240.1:239-505 GCF_023253315.1 Aestuarium sp. | reverse complement strand
AATCGCCCATTTCGGTGCACCTGAGCTAATTTTACGTTTTTGACCCCCAAAATGGCACCTCGACCGCACGGACTTTTCATGTGGTTTTCCGACCTAAAAACACCTTTAAACCCACCTGGGAGGACGACGCACGGAAACCAAGCTTATTATGGACCCACTTGACCTCTAACCGAAGTCCCCAGGTCATTTGGTTCAGGTCTCATCGAGCAATGGCACTCGGCGGTGGTACACCCGTAAATTCCGATCCACCTGTATAGGAGTAGGAT
>NZ_JALRGW010000240.1:0-229 GCF_023253315.1 Aestuarium sp. | reverse complement strand
CAGTTAGAGAGTAGGCAATAGAGAAGAGAGCAAATGATTAGCTCCGTCAATTTACGGCAATTGCTGGTAGGCATATCGCGACGGCGCGCGCCAACCCCGGCACTTGAATGCCCGGGTTGGTGCTCTGCTACTGCTCAAGTAGTCCAGTCCAGTCCAGAGTTGGGTTCTGGCAGGGCTAAGCATATCGAGAGTACCCTCAGATATGTTATGCTTAAAGTTGGGCGCCTTG
>NZ_JALRGW010000023.1:0-44665 GCF_023253315.1 Aestuarium sp. | reverse complement strand
AGGTGCGGCCTCAGGAACGATACGGGTTGCGGTCTTGAACTTCTCAATCGCGAAATCAGGCGAAACCAGCGTCGGGTCACATTCGATGCGAACAGCCATACCGTAGGTGGCTTCAATCGCAGCGATGTGTTCGCGCTTCTGGTTCATCAGATAGTTTGCAATCGCAATCGGTGCGCGGACCAGTACCTCTTTGGAACGGCCACGAACGCCCTCTTCTTCCAACTGACGCAGGATCGACAGTGCAACGTTATCATCCGACCGCAGCAGACCTGTGCCGTGGCAATGTGGGCAAGGCTGTGTCGTTGCCTCGAGCATACCCGGACGCAGACGCTGGCGCGACATTTCCAACAGACCAAAGCCAGAGATGCGGCCCACTTGGATACGGGCGCGATCGGTTTTCAGCTTGTCTTTGAGACGCTTTTCAACGGCTGTGTTGTTTTTGCGCTCGTCCATATCGATAAAGTCGATGACGATCAGACCAGCAAGGTCGCGCAGACGCATCTGACGCGCAACTTCATCCGCCGCTTCAAGGTTGGTTTTCAGCGCGGTCTGTTCGATCGACCCTTCTTTGGTCGCGCGGCCAGAGTTCACGTCGATCGCAACCAGAGCTTCGGTCACACCGATCACAATATAGCCGCCTGACGGCAACTGAACGGTCGGGTTGAACATCCCAGCGAGATAGCCCTCAACCTGATAACGCGCAAAGAGCGGCAGTTGGTCGTTATAGGGTTTCACGTTCTTCGAATGCGACGGCATGATCATTTTCATGAAGTCTTTTGCCGTGCGGTAGCCCGCATCACCCGCAACGATCACCTCGTCGATCTCTTTGGAATAGAGGTCGCGGATTGTGCGTTTGATCAGGTCGCCTTCTTCGTAGATCTTGGCAGGCGCTGTCGATTGCAGCGTCAGTTCGCGGATCTGTTCCCACAGGCGCTGTAGGTATTCGTAGTCTCGCTTGATCTCAGCCTTCGTGCGCTGAGAGCCCGCAGTGCGGATGATCAGGCCTGCACCATCTGGCACATCCATCTCGGTCGCGATTTCTTTGAGCTTCTTGCGATCAACAGCATTGGTGATCTTGCGGCTGATGCCGCCACCACGCGCCGTGTTCGGCATGAGAACACAGTACCGGCCAGCGAGCGACAGATAGGTGGTCAGCGCCGCGCCTTTGTTGCCACGTTCTTCTTTTACCACTTGGATCAACAGGATCTGGCGAACCTTGATCACTTCTTGAATTTTGTAACGTTTGGGGCGCGGTTTACGAGCCGGACGAACGTCCTCGTGGTCGTCCTCATTCGCTACAGACTCGATGTTGTTATCAGCATCGTCGTCTTCGTCGTCTGCTTCGTCCTCGACGGTTTCTTCGGACACCACTTCAGGAGCCTCGTCCTGAATGTCCTCAGCGACAGCCTCTTCGGTTCCTGCAGCCTCTTCGACAACAGGAGCCTCAGCAGCCGTGTCATCCTCGGGCTCTTCGACAGGGGTTTCCGCAACGGTTTCCATCGGGCTCAGGCCCTCTTGGTCGTCGTCCTCACCCAGATCGATGGTCTCCATCCCTTTGGGTTCTGCATCAACGTCCTTTGTCGCGATCAGATCGTCCGACTTGGCCGCAGCAGGTTTCGACCGCGACCGACGGCGGCGGTTGACCTTCTTGGGCTTATCTTCGTCTTCGTCCTCGGCAGCGAGGCTTTCCGCATATGCACGCTCTTCGGCGATCAGGGCTTCACGGTCAGCGACCGGGATCTGATAATAATCCGGATGGATTTCCGAGAACGCAAGGAAACCGTGCCGATTACCACCGTAATCGACAAAAGCCGCCTGAAGCGACGGTTCGACGCGCGTTACTTTTGCGAGATAAATATTACCAGCAAGCTGGCGTTTTGACTGACTTTCAAAGTCGAATTCCTCAACTTTGTTGCCGTCTACCACCACGACGCGGGTTTCTTCCGCGTGGGTGGCATCGATGAGCATTTTCTTTGCCATGTTTTCCAATTGCACGACGCAATGCCGCCCTACCCGGGGGCGCGGCGGATATGTAGTCGTGTCTGTCAGGGGCGAAACGGGCGCGGCAAGCAGAGAGGCCCCTTGGGGCCGTCAATCGTCTGCCTGTGTCCAGCGCGCGTTGCATCGCGGTTCTTCCTCAGCGCCCTTTTTCGGGCGCCCGTTATAAGCCCGGCGCGTCCGATAAACTCGCGCTGCCAGGGCATCCTATCGACCCATTTCGGGGCCAAATACACATCTGTCGGAGACCGAGTCTGTGACCCTAATGTCTGAGACAGTGAAACTTTCCGGTGTCGGCCGCGCCATTGCGGACGCCATCACGTAACGACTACATAAGACTGGCTGGGGATAAAATACAATGGTCAATGTGTTAACCAGCCAAATCAAAGGCCAATTACAGGTAATCGGACCGTTGTAAGTTGTACTTTGCCATCTTTTCGTTGAGCGTTCGGCGCGGCAGGCACAGTTCGTCCATCACCGCCACGATCGACCCTTTGTGTCGGCGCATCGTGTTGTCGATCAGCATCCGCTCAAAAGCTTCCACGAATTCTTTCAACGGCTTGCCTTCGGTGGTCATGGTCGGCGGCTGTTCGTCACTATCCGCCATCAACAAGGACGCAATCGTGCCCGACCCACGGCGAGACTGCAAAACCGCGCGTTCAGCAACATTCGTCAACTGGCGCACGTTCCCCGGCCACGGTGCCTGCAACAACTGCGCGGCCTCTTGTGCCGACACTTGCGGCGTTTCGCATCCGTATTCATCTGCGAATTGTTCCGCATAGGTCGTAAAGATCGACAGAATATCCTCGCCCCGCGCCCGAAGCGGCGGCACGGTGATGCGCAGCGCGGCCAGACGGTAAAACAGATCAGAGCGCAGCTCGCTTTCGCAGGTTTTATCCTGCTCTTGCAGGTTACAGATCGCAATGATCCGCGTCTCAGCTGGGGTGCCCTGCTCGTTGATCGCAGTCATCAAACGCGACTGATGCGACGGGCTGAGCGCCTCAATGTCTTCGAGGACTAATGTCCCGCCTCGTGCTTCTTCCATCGCTGGGATCGGTTCGTCCTCGTTCGCCGGTCCGAACAGACGGCGGGTCAGGCTATCCTCGTCAAAAGCGCCACAGGAGAGGATCACGAATTTCTTCGACGCACGTGCGCTCACCGCATGGAGAGCGTGAGCAATCAGCGTTTTACCCGTGCCTGTCTCGCCTTCGATCAACACATGCCCATCGGCTTGGCCTAGATCGAGGATATCCTCGCGCAGACGCTCCATCGCGGGCGAGGTGCCGATCAACTTTTGCATCAGTGAAGTCGGGTCCGACAGTTCCTTGCGCAGCATCCGTGCATCCAAGGTCACACGCCGCGCATTGGTCGCCTTTTTCGCAAGCTCGGTCATTCGATCAGGGTTGAACGGCTTCTCAAGAAAATCATACGCCCCGATCCGCATCGCCTCCACCGCCATCGGAACATCGCCGTGACCAGTGATCATGATCACAGGAAGAGTGCTATCCAGACCTTTGATTTTACGCAGAAACTGCATCCCATCCATGCCGGGCATCTTAATGTCACTGACCACAATACCAGGGTAATCCGAGGTCAAAACCTTTAGCGCATCTTCGGCACAGGCGTAGGTTTCGGTGTCAAATCCCGACAAAGCCAACCACTGGCTGATGGATTGGCGCATGTCCTTTTCATCGTCCACAACGGCAATTTTCATGGCTTTTGTCATCTGTGTTTACTCCGCTGCTTCAACGTCACTGGCCAAGACCGGCAAGGTCATTTCAAAGACCGCCCCACCTTTTGCGCCATTACGCGCGGTGAGGCGACCCCCAAGGTCAGTCACAATTCCTGACGAAATCGCGAGGCCGAGCCCCACACCGTCACCCGGTTGTTTCGTCGTGTAAAATGGTTCGAAAAGGGCATCGAGGTCTTCGATCCCTGCACCGTTATCGCGCACGATCAATCGCACAGCATCCGTCACCGTCAGCGTAACCTCAACGGACGGGTCATCGACACCTTTGGTCGCGTCGAGAGCGTTGCGCAAAAGGTTGATGATCACCTGTTCAAGCCGCAGCCGATCCCCAAAGATCAGCGCGGGATCGGATGGCAAGGTCCGAGTGATCGCGACCTTACGCGTTTTCAACTGCGGTTCCATCATCGACAGCGCGGTGGACACCGCGTCACGCACATCCACCTCTTCAAAGGCGTCTTTGCCTTTGCGGGCATAGGATTTCAGCTGTTTGGTGATCGCGCCCATGCGGTCGATCAGATCGTCAATCCGCCCGAACGACGAAAGCGCCTCGTCCGCCCGTTTACGCTGCAACAACAATCGTGCGCCCGCGAGGTATGTTTTCATCGCTGCGAGCGGTTGGTTCAACTCATGGCTCACCGCCGCAGACATTTCACCCAAAGCAGCCAATTTCGATGACTGCGCTAGCGATTGCTCCGCCACCTCCAGCGTCTTTTCGACCTTCTGACGCTCTGCAATCTCGCGCTGGAGCCGCAGGTTCAACGCCCGCAACTCTGCCGATTCCCGTTGGAAAAACACAACGCGGTTAGCGGATTTGCGTGAGGACACCCAGAACGCCAAAGCCAAAAGGATCGCAAAGCCCATGATTTCGAGGGCAAGTACCCCATTCACCTTTTCCCGCACGGAATCATAGGTGGTGAAACTCACCATCTTCCAGCCTTGGAACGGAACACGGGTTTCGCGGCGCAACACGGCCTCGCCACGCAAATAGGCGTCAATCGGAACGACGGTCCAATCGCGAGTCGCCTCGAACGCACGATCAATGGCGGATGCGGGCGATTGACGGGCCAAGGCTTGCTCTTCTACCAATCCACGCCAGCGCGGTTCGGTCGAGAGGATGATCGTCCCCTCACTATCAGCAACGAACACTGCATCAGAAATGCTCGCCCAACTGCGTTCGAGTTTTTGCAAATCGACGGCAACGGTCATCACGCCCAAGGTGCCGCTTGGGTCATCCATCTTACGCGAGTAAACGAACGAAAACCCGCCCGATTCAGTGCGCACCGTGGTAAAAATCGTGGCGTTCGACCGCAGCGCATTGATGTAATACGGCGCGTTGCGGTGGTTTTCACCCAAACGGTTTCTGTCAGTCGCAGCAACCGTGCGTCCGTCTTTATCCAACAGCATCAAAGACGCCGCGCCGATCTCATCGACAAAAGACAACAGACGTTGGGTGGAAAGCGAATATTCCGCCGCCGACAATGCACGCAGCAACTCTGGGTCGCGGGCCAGCAATTGCGGCACGATAGAGTTACGCTGAAGTTCGGAAATCAGGTTGCCGACGTAGAGCGTCATCCGTACTTCGGCCCTGTTGCGGGTCGATTCCGTAAAACGCTCTGTCAGGAAAACATTGGTGACGTAGACCACCGCGATCGCAATTGCGACGAATAAACCGAACGCCAGCCGATTAAGCCAACGACGGATTTTTGCTCTCTCAGCACGGTTCACGGTCTTTGCACCCATGGGGCGATGTTACGCTCGCCCCACGGAAGGCTCAATTAGGCGCTGACCAACTGGTCCAGCATAGAGCGGAAAAGCGCCTGTCCATCGGTTCCGCCATGGTTGGCGTCGATGGCACGTTCAGGGTGCGGCATCATCCCCAGAACACGGCGGTTTTCAGACAGAACACCAGCGATATTCTCGCGGGCGCCGTTTACGTTCTCAGTGTAGGTGAACGCGATACGGTCCTGATCACGCAGCGCAGCAAGGGTTTGGTCGTCGCAATAGTAGTTACCATCGTGGTGAGCGACAGGAATATCGACGATCTGACCCTTGGTGTAGCCCGAGGTGAACGCGCTATCGGTTGTCTCAACAGTCAGGCCGACAGTGCGGCAAACGAATTTAAGACCCGCGTTGCGCATCAGTGCCCCTGGCAGCAGACGGGTTTCGGTCAGAACCTGAAAACCGTTGCACACACCCAGCGCATAACCACCAGCGTGGACGTGATCGACAAGGCCCTGACAGACAGGCGATTGCGCCGCAATCGCGCCACAGCGCAGGTAGTCACCGAACGAGAAACCACCCGGAACAGCGACCAGATCAACCTTGGGCAGGCTGGCGTCTTTGTGCCAAACCACCGTTACATCGAAGCCGGACTTTTCCAGCGCGACCGCCATATCACGGTCGCAGTTGGAACCCGGGAACTGGAGGACAGCAGCCTTCATCAGGACAGCTCCACCGTGTAGCTTTCGATCACGGTATTCGCGAGGAGCTTTTCACACATCTCTTTGACGGTGGCCTCAGTGGTCCCATCAGCAAGATCGAGCTCGATCACTTTACCTTGGCGGACACCTTCGACGCCGGCAAAACCAAGCGCACCCAGCGCGTGGCGCACAGCCTCCCCTTGCGGGTCCAGAACGCCATTTTTCAGCATGACATGCACACGAGCTTTCATCGGGCGATATCCTTCTTAGTTAATCATCGTTGGCTTGGTCGTGTGGGTGACGTTCGTGGGTAGAACCCCCAAACGACGTGCCACTTCGGTATAGGCATCGGTCAGGTTGCCCAGATCACGACGGAATACGTCTTTGTCGAGCTTCGCACCTGTTTCGATATCCCACAAACGGCAGCTATCAGGGCTGATCTCATCAGCAACCACCAGACGCGGGAATTCATTTTCCCATACGCGGCCGAATTCGATTTTGAAGTCGATCAGACGGATGCCGACGCCATGCATAACACCGGCGAGGAAATCGTTGACGCGCAGAGCGGTCGAAACGATTTCGTCCAGTTCTTGCTGGGTCGCCCAGCCGAACGCTGCAATATATTCTTCAGGGACCAGCGGATCGCCAAGAGCGTCGTCTTTATACGAAAACTCAACGATCGGACGCGGCAATTGGGTGCCCTCTTCGAGGCCCAGACGCTTTGCCATGGAACCAGCCGCAAAGTTACGCACGATCACCTCGAGCGGCACAATCTCTGCCTGACGGCACAGTTGTTCGCGCATGTTGAGGCGTTTGATAAAGTGCGTAGGAATCCCTACCGCCTGAAGGCCGGTCATGAAAAACTCGGACAGGCGGTTGTTCAACACGCCCTTACCGTCGATGACAGCCTTTTTCTCTGCGTTGAATGCAGTGGCATCGTCCTTAAAATACTGAACAATCGTGCCCGGTTCTGGGCCTTCATACAGAATTTTGGCTTTGCCTTCGTAGATCTTTTTGCGCCGCGCCATGCACGTCCCCTCGTCTGGCTGCGCTTTCCGCAGCGTGAGTCATGGGCTGCGTATAGGGCAAGCCCCCCGAAGCTGCAAGAATTGCAAGCGCAAACCGCTATGCGAATTTAAGATAGCTCAAATCGGCCCTGACTTGTTCGGGTTACACTGGATCACCACATTAGATGTACCTGAGCAATCTGGAGACATGTGACCATGAGCACTTTTGACGAACGCGAACAGGCATTTGAAAAGAAATTCGCCCACGATGCGGAACTGCTATTCAAGGCAGAAGCCCGTCGAAACAAACTCTTGGGCCTCTGGGCCGCTGAACTTTTGGGCAAAACAGGTGACGAGGCCGAAGCCTATGCCCGAGAGGTGCTAAAAGCCGATCTCGAAGAAGCTGGCGAAGAGGACGTGTTTCGGAAAATCGCAAGCGACCTTGGTGATAGGTCGGATGAAGCAACCATTCGCGCTAAGATGAAGGACCTTCTCACTCTGGCCAAAGAACAGATCCTTTCTGAGGTCTGACCCAATTTCGGGCGCGAAAAACAAACGCGCCCGCACATTCTATACAATTCAGGTTTGAAAACCCTGCCATGTCATGCCATGCGGGGACAAACGACTCTGATAGATGGTTCGCGACATGACAAATGCACTTTCCCGCTTGCTCGAAACACGCGACTGGCTCATGGCCGACGGCGCGACAGGCACCAACCTGTTCAACATGGGCCTCAGCTCTGGTGATGCGCCGGAAATGTGGAACGTCGAACATCCTGAAAAGATCAAAGCCCTCTACGCTGGCGCTGTAGATGCGGGCAGCGACCTGTTTCTCACCAACTCTTTCGGTGGCAACGCATCGCGTTTGAAACTGCACGGCGCTGAAGGCCGCGTTCGTGAATTGAACCGCATCGCTGCCGAACTGGGCCGTGAAGTGGCGGACGCCGCTGGCCGTCCTGTGATCGTCGCAGGTTCTGTCGGCCCAACTGGTGAGATTATGGCGCCGATGGGCAGCTTGACCCACGAACTTGCCGTCGAAATGTTCCACGAACAGGCCGAAGGCCTCAAAGAAGGCGGCGCGGATGTTCTCTGGGTCGAAACCATTTCGGCGGTTGAGGAATACAAAGCCGCGGCAGAAGCTGCGAAACTCGCTGGCATGGCATGGTGTGGCACGATGAGCTTTGACACCGCTGGCCGCACAATGATGGGCATCACCAGCGCGGACCTCGCGAAGGTTATCGACAAACTCGACCACCCGCCGCTGGCCTTTGGTGCGAACTGTGGCGTTGGCGCGGCTGACCTCTTGCGCACCGTTTTGGGCTTTGCCGCCACTGGATCGCAGACGCCGATCATCGCGAAAGGCAACGCTGGCATCCCGAAATACCACGACGGCCACATCCACTATGACGGCACCCCGTCGCTGATGGGTGACTATGCTGTACTGGCTCGTGATTGCGGCGCGACCATCATCGGCGGTTGCTGTGGCACCACGCCAGAGCACCTGCGCGCCATGAAAGAAGCGCTAGAAACCCGTCCGCGTGGCGACCGTCCGACCTTGGATGAAATCGCTGCGAAACTCGGTGGTTTCTCGTCGGCATCCGACGGCACCGACGGTGACGGCCCAGAGCGTCGCAAATCGCGCCGCCGCGGCTAAGTGCAGGCCGACCCCTGAAAAACCCAAAAACCGCGCCGCTCGGTGCGGTTTTTTTTCGACATTTTGTGATACCGTCGTTTCCGACCCGCCCAGAGTCGCAATCGGTCCAGACCAATTGTCGCATTGGGATCAAATCACCCCAATTGACCCTTCCAACTAGAGAACGCCAATGTCCGATCAAGATGACATCATTCTGTCCGAACTGAACGACGAAGAACTCGTCGAACAGATGTTTGACGACCTTTACGACGGTCTGAAGGAAGAGATCGAAGAAGGTGTTGAAATCCTTCTCGAGCGTGGCTGGACCCCTTACCGCGTCCTCACCGAAGCTCTCGTTGGTGGCATGACTGTTGTTGGCCGCGACTTCCGCGATGGTATCCTCTTTGTTCCCGAAGTTCTGCTCGCTGCGAATGCGATGAAGGGTGGCATGGCCATCCTGAAGCCGCTTCTGGCAGAAACTGGCGCACCACGCGTTGGCAAAATGGTGATCGGCACCGTTAAGGGCGACATCCACGATATCGGTAAGAACCTCGTGTCCATGATGATGGAAGGCGCTGGCTTTGAGGTTGTCGACCTCGGCATCAACAACGCTGTTGAGAAATACCTCGAAGCGCTGGAAACCGAAAAGCCTGACATCCTCGGCATGTCGGCTCTGTTGACCACTACGATGCCTTACATGAAGACCGTAATCGACACGATGGTCGAACAGGGTATCCGCGACGACTATATCGTTCTGGTTGGCGGCGCACCGCTCAATGAAGAATTCGGTCGTGCGATTGGCGCTGATGCTTACTGCCGTGACGCTGCTGTTGCAGTTGATACCGCAAAAGCTTTCGTTGCGCGCAAGCACAACCAGATGAATGCCTGATCTTTCAGACATCACACTGACAAATGACGGCCTTGCCCCTCTGGGGCGAGGCCGCGTTCTTATTGTGGCCTGCGGTGCCCTCGCGCATGAGATCATCGCGCTGAAACGGCTGAATGGTTGGGATCACGTTGACCTGCAATGCCTTCCCGCGATTTTGCACAACCACCCCGAACGCATCACGGATGCGGTTGAGGCCGCGGTCACTGAGAACCGCGATGCCTATGATCAGATCATGGTCGCCTATGCGGACTGTGGCACGGGTGGTCAGTTGTTCGCGAAATGCGACGAACTGGGCGTCGACTATATCGCTGGCCCGCACTGCTATTCGTTCTTTGAAACGAATGCTGTTTTTGAGGCCCACGGTGAAGTGACCGCCTTTTACCTCACCGACTTCCTCGCCCGCCAATTCGACGCCTTTGTCTGGAAACCACTCGGACTAGATCGTCACCCCGATCTATTGTCGATGTATTTCGGCAATTACGAAAAACTGGTCTACCTCGCCCAAACCGACGACCCAGCCCTGACAGCCAAGGCAGAGGACTGCGCGACCCGCATGGGCCTTGCGTTTGAGCGTCGATTTACAGGATACGGCGACCTCGCCACAGCCATCGCAAAGGCCGCAGCGGATTAACCGCGCAGCGCGTCATTCAAAACCGACAGCACAGCCTCACGCGGCACGTCAGAAGTCACAAAGGCCTGACCGATCCCGCGCGCGAGGATGAACCGTAGTTTTCCATCCAGAACCTTTTTGTCCTGCCCCATGAGGGTTAACAGCGCTTCGGCATCTGGCAAATCGCCTGGAATATCGGTCACATCCGTTTTCATGCCCATCTCACGCAGGTGAGCCCGAACGCGGCTTGGGTCCTCTTGACTACACAGCCCCATGCGTGACGACAGTTCAAACGCCAGTGCACAGCCGATTGCGACGCCTTCGCCGTGGAGTAGACGATCCGAATAGCCCGTCGCCTTTTCCAGCGCATGACAGAACGTGTGACCGAGGTTCAAGAGCGCCCGATCCCCCTGCTCTGTCTCATCGCGCATCACGATCTCGGCTTTCATTTCGACGGACCGTTTCACCGCATAGACTCGCGCGGCCATATCGCCCGCAGCCATTTTCGGTGCGTTCACTTCCAGCCAATCAAAAAACGCCGCATCGCCCAAAAGACCGTATTTCACCACCTCACCATAGCCCGCGAGGAAATCGCGTTCTGTGAGCGTGGACAGGATCGAAGTATCCGCCAAAACGAGGCTCGGCTGATGGAAAGCACCGACGAGGTTCTTCCCTTGATCCGTGTTGATCCCCGTTTTTCCGCCAACAGAGCTATCCACCTGCGCCAAGAGCGAGGTCGGGATTTGCACAAACCGCACACCACGGCGCAAAACGGAGGCCGCAAAACCAACGAGGTCACCAATCACCCCACCGCCAAGCGCGATAACGAGGCCGTTCCGTTCGACCTTTTGCTCAAGCAGCCATTCGACCGTTTTGGTAAATTCAGGCCACCGTTTGGTGCTTTCGCCCGCAGGCAAGGTCAGCGCGGAATGCGCTACCCCCGCAGCATCCAAAGACGCCTGCAATGTCGCCAGATGAAGGCCCGCGACATTCGTATCCGTCACAATCGCGACCTTCTTAACCGTCAGCATGTCCGCCACCCGCGCACCTGCCGTCGCAATCAAGTCTGGCCCGATCAGAACGTCGTATTCGCGGCCAACCAACCCAACATGCACGGTTTCGAAAGTCATGATTTTTCCTTTAGGACATCGACACGGCCCAACAGCGCTTCGATCGCTTTGTCGGTGGTGTCATCAATCGAATAATTCGCCTGCGTTTCGACCGTTAGGTTCGCAAGACTGTAGATCGGCTCGCGTACAGCCAGCAAATCCGCAAGTGTCTGACGCGGGTTCGCGGTGCGCAACAGCGGGCGCGTATCCTTGTGACGCACTCGTTCCCAGAGCGTATCCAATGACGCCTTCAGCCAGAGCGATACACCCTTTTCGGTGATCATCGTGCGGTTCCGTTCCGCCATGAACGCCCCGCCGCCCGTCGACAACACACAGGGCCGCCCGTTCAGAAGACGCCGAATAACCTCGGTTTCGCGACGGCGGAAAAACTCTTCGCCATCGCGCGCAAAAATTTCAGAGATGCTCGCGTTGGCCGCACGCTCAATCTCGGCATCAGAATCAAGGAACGCCACGCCCAATCGAGTCGCCAGCGATTTGCCAATCGCAGACTTGCCTGATCCCATCATTCCGACCAGAACAACTGTCCGTTCAAGACAAAATGGACCGCTCAAAGCGGTTTTGCTCTCTGGGTCGTGATCGGCTGTGGCTTGCCGAGTTGTCATTTTCTGTCCCGAATGGCGTGTTATTGCCAGAAAGGGCATATATAAAGACAGCCAAGGGTGCAAAGCCCATGAGGCACAAAGGGCAAGAAAGGCTATCGGAATGTTGTGGAGATTGTTCAAAACTCTGATCGTTCTGCTTTTTCTAGCGGGGATCGGACTTGTGGCATACGCCTACGTCGGGCCGCTGTTCTTTCCGGCAGATTTCGCGGCGCCAGAACAAGCGGTCAGCCAACCCGTTACCCTGCAGGTGAAATAACAAATGCAAGGGGCACAGCTTATCACAGCCTTTGTTTTGCTGGCCTCCGCGACCCAAGCCCAAGAGGCAGGTCCGCTTTCGGCCATTGATTGGCTGTCCAATAGCGTTGATCCAACAATCACTGTCAGTCCGCTAGGTTCTGAGTTTGGAACAGGCGTTGCGCCGCTTGATGGGGCGGAATCACCAGTGGTGACAGTGACCCCTCTGGACAGTGGATCCCCTGATTTGGTCGGGCTCTTGCCACCATCAATGACAGGTCTGCCGAACACCATCTGGTCTGCGAGCACCGAATCAATTCTCGTATCGCTCGTCACCGCAGAACGGACAGAGTCGGTCCCCGCGATCCAAGACTTCCTCACGGTCCTTCTCTTGGCCGAAGCCAAACCACCCTTTGATGCAGGCCGTGAGGGGAACCTCTTCCTTGCCCGCGTTGATAAGTTGCTAGAGGTTGGCGCGCTGCAACAGGCACAAGCGCTTCTCGAGGCCGCAGATCCGCAAGAACCCGCCCTCTTCCGTCGTTGGTTCGACATTTCGCTACTGACGGGCACCGAAGACAACGCTTGCGCCACGATGCGCGACGCGCCCGACCTCGCGCCCACTCACGCGGTTCGTATTTTCTGCGTGGCCCGTGGCGGCGATTGGGACACGGCGGCGCTGATCCTCAACACTGGGATCGCGCTGGGGGACATCCAGCCCGACGACGAACAGCTTTTGGTGCGGTTCCTCGAGACCGAATTCGATGATCACGCGGCAGCCGTTCCAACGCCTGATCGTATCACGCCGCTGAAATTCCGCCTACTCGAAGCGATTGGTGAACCTGTTCCCACGGCAACCCTGCCACGCGCCTTTGCCCACGCCGATCTGCGCGATGTGGCGAGCTGGCGGAGCCAACTCGAAGCGGCAGAGCGTTTGGCCCGCTATGGTGCCGTTGACGACAATGTTCTGCGTGCGCTTTACACCGCCCAGCGTCCTGCGGCTTCTGGCGGCATCTGGGATCGGGCTGAGGCGTTCCAACGGTTTGACACCGCCATTCGCGCCCGCGACCCCGTTGCAGTTGCCGCTGCCCTGCCCGCCGCATGGTCCGCAATGAAAGACGCCCGCACCGAAGTGCCGTTTGCGCGCCTTTATGCACCGGACCTTGCTGCCTTGCCATTGACGGGCGATGCAGAAGCCTTGGCGTTCCACGTGCTGCTCTTGTCCGCTGATTACGAGGCCGCAGCACTGAACTTTACCGCGACAACCGACGACGATGTTTTCCTGAGCTCTGTTGCCCGTGGTAACGTTTCAGCCGTCAACGCAAAGACGCCCGCGCAACACACTGTATTCGCTGCATTTTCAGGCGAAACACCCGTTCCCGATTCCATCGCGGACCTCATCAACTCGCAAAAACTTGGTGAGGCGCTCCTGCGCACCATCGCGACCTTTGGTGAGGGTATGACCGGTGATCCTGTCGCCATTTCAGAAGCGCTCGTGACCCTGCGCACGGTCGGGCTAGAGGATGTCGCGCGGCGTGCGGCGCTCCAGTATCTGTTGTTGGACCGCCCATCATGACAGCGCCGTCTGGCATGATGCATTGGATCCAGAGCTTCCTCGAAGCGCAGGCCGCAGAGCTAGATGCCGCGACAAACACTCAACTGGCCTATGCCCGCGACCTCAAGGATTTTGCGGACTGGCTCGACCGCCGCAAAACCCATTTCCTCGATGCCGATCGGACAAACGTCGAAAACTACCTGATCAGTTGCGAGGCAGAAGGATTGGCCGTTTCGACCCGCGCCCGTCGCCTCTCTGCGATCAAACAGCTTTACCGTTTTGCCTTTGAAGAGGGTTGGCGCAGCGACAACCCAGCAGTCCAAATCAAAGGACCAGGGAAACCTAAACGTCTGCCCAAAACGCTGAGCGTTGAGGACGTTGACCGCCTCCTTCTCGCCGCCCGCACACATGGCCGCGACACGGCACGGAATACCTGCCTGATGGAGCTTCTCTACGCGACGGGGATGCGTGTCACTGAACTGGTTAGCCTCCCGATAGCCGCCGCGCGAGGTAATCCTCAGATGCTCTTGGTGCGCGGTAAGGGCGGTAAGGAACGCATGGTCCCGCTCTCTGCGGCCGCTCTGAACGCGATCTCAGACTGGCTCGACGTGCGGGATACGGCCGAAGACCTTGCCAAACGCAAAGGCATCCCCGCCTCCAAATTCCTCTTTCCATCGCGAAGCAAGGACGGCCACCTCACCCGACACCGCTTCTTTGCCCTGATCAAGGAACTCGCGGTCGCCGCAGGAATTTCCCCCGAAAGCGTCACCCCCCACACCATCCGTCACGCATTCGCCACGCACCTCTTAGCAGGTGGAGCTGATTTGCGGGCGATCCAGACGATGTTGGGCCACGCTGACCTCGCGACAACGGAAATTTACACGCATGTGCTACACGAGCGTTTGAAAGACCTCGTTCTGACCCATCATCCGCTTTCGAAAAAACGGACCACTTGAACCGCGCCTCTCGCGCCCCCATAACCGTTGTAGACCAACGGATTGGACCCAATGCCTGTTCTCGACGCTACATTCTGGATAACTGCCGCCGCCATCCTCGTGCTTTTGGTGCTCTCTGGCTTTTTCTCAGGCTCTGAAACGGCGCTGACGGCCGCAAGCCGTGGCAAGTTACGCTCTGCCGCCGACAAAGGATCGCGCGGGGCTGAGACGGCGTTGAATGTGACCGAGGACAACGAACGCCTGATCGGCTCGATCCTCTTGGGCAATAACGTAGTGAACATCCTCGCCACCTCGCTCGCGACAGCTGTTCTGACGAAGCTTTTTGGGCAAAACGGTGTCGCACTGGCGACCTTGGGGATGACCCTCCTCGTTCTGATCTTTGCCGAGGTGCTGCCGAAAACCTATGCCATCACCAATCCAGAAACCGTGGCGGCCCGCGTGGCCTCTCCGATCCGCTATGTGATCCTCGTCTTTTCGCCGGTGGTCTCTGCCGTGCGCCTGTTGGTGCGTCTGGTCCTGCGGATGTTCGGCGTCAAAGCGGACCCCGACAGCAACATTCTCGCCGTCCGTGAAGAGATCGCAGGCGCACTGCAACTCGGTCACTCCGAAGGTGTCGTAGAAAAAGAAGACCGCGACCGTATCCTTGGCGCGCTGGACCTGTCAGAGCGCTTTGTCGAAGAGGTCATGCTCCACCGCTCTGGCATTCAGATGATCGACGCGGGCCTGCCCGTGCCTGAAATCCTCGCACAAGTTCTCGAAAGCCCGCACACCCGTCTGCCGCTCTATCGCGATGATCCTGAAAACGTGGTCGGTGTGCTCCACGCCAAGGACCTCCTGCGTGCCATGCACCGCATGCTCGAAGATGGGACGATGGACACGGACGAGATGAACAAATTCGACATCATGTCGGTCGCGATGAAGCCCTACTTCATCCCCGAAACCACCACGCTCGACGATCAGATGCGCAAGTTCCTTGAACGAAAGACTCACTTTGCCTTGGTGGTGGATGAATACGGCGGGCTTGAGGGGCTGATCACGCTGGAGGACATCCTCGAAGAGATCGTTGGCGAAATCGCCGATGAATTCGACGTGGCCGAAGAGGACATGATCAAACCAACGGCAGACGGCGCTTATATCGTCGACGGGTCAATGACCCTGCGCGACCTGAACCGTGCGCATGACTGGAACCTGCCCGATGACGAGGCGAACACCATCGCGGGTCTGGTGATCCACGAGGCGCAGATGATCCCTGTTGTCGGCCAAGTGTTCAGCTTCCACGGCTTCCGGTTCGAAGTGATCGATAAAGAGCAAAACCGGATCACCAGCCTGAAAATCCGCCAGCTTAATTGAAAAAGGCGGCTCGCGCCGCCCTTTCCGTTATCGTGATTTGAACAACGTCCCAAGGATGCCGCGCACGATGCGCCGACCCGTGGTCCCCTTCAGCTCTTTGATCACGGCAGAGCCGATGGCCTCCCCAAAGGATTCATCCTTTGTTGACCGCGTCCGTGTCGTGCGGGTTTTGGTCGACCGCGACGACCCACCGTCATAACGGCGCGCATTGCGGAACTCGCGTTCCTCTTCCTCTGCCTTAGCTTCGGCCGCTTCTGCAGCAGCGGCTTCTTTGGCGGCGGCATCCGCGCGTTTCAGCAGGATTTCATGCGCCGATTCACGATCCACAGCCGTGTCATACTTAGACGCCATAGGTGAGGTCGCCATCAGCGCCTTCCGGTCGCTCGCCTCAATCGGGCCGAGTTTCGACGACGGCGGACGGATCAGCGTGCGTTGTGCGATCCCAGGGATACCCTTGTTTTCGAGCATAGAGGTTACAGCCTCGCCCGTGCCGACCTCGGTGATCGCATCAGCGATATCGAAGGCAGGGTTCGGACGATAGTTTTCCGCTGCCTGACGCAGGGCCTTTTGATCCTTCGCGGTAAAGGCACGCAGGGCGTGCTGCACGCGGTTGCCCAACTGGCCCAGAATATCCTCTGGCACGTCAGCAGGGTTTTGCGTGATGAAATAAACGCCGACCCCTTTGGACCGGATCAAACGCGCGACCTGTTCGACCTTATCTACCAACGCCTTGGGCGCGTCATCAAACAGCAAATGCGCCTCATCAAAGAAGAACACGAGCTTGGGTTTATCAGGGTTGCCGACCTCGGGCAGTTCTTCGAACAATTCCGAAAGCAGCCACAACAAGAACGTCGCATAGAGGCGCGGGCTGTTCATCAGCTTATCCGCCGCCAGAAGGTTGATCTGCCCACGACCGTCGGGCGCCACCTGCATCATGTCCATCAGGTCCAAGGCAGGTTCGCCAAAGAACGCCGTTGCACCCTGATTTTCCAACACCAGCAACTGCCGCTGGATCGCACCGATCGACGCCGAGGCGATGTTCCCATAGCGCAGCGCGATCTCGCTCGCATGTTCACCGACCCACAGCAACATGGATTGCAGGTCTTTGAGGTCCAAGAGCGGGAGGCCCTCTTCGTCGGCGACGCGGAACACGATGTTCAGAACGCCCTCTTGGACGTCGGACAGTTCCAACATCCGCGCAAGCAACAGAGGCCCCATTTCGGCAACGGTGGTGCGCACAGGGTGGCCCTGATCACCGTAGAGGTCCCAGAAGGTCACTGGGAATTTGTCGTATTGCAGGTCGAGCCCGATGGTCGCCGCCCGCTTCATGAACGCATCGTGGAGTTTGAACTCCGCAGAACCAGCCGCCGCCAACCCCGACAAATCGCCCTTAATATCCGAAAGGAACACAGGAACGCCCGCAGCCGAAAATCCCTCGGCCAGAATTTGCAACGTCACCGTCTTACCCGTGCCTGTCGCACCAGCGATCAAGCCGTGACGGTTCGCGTAGTTAAGCAAAAGCCCCTGCTGTTCAGCGTAGCCTTCGCCACCCCCGCCGATAAAAATCGCGTTTTCCATAACGTCCCCTAAATGCTCAAATCGGTGCTAAAATACATCCTTAACGGTTTCATGCCATAGTGAAAGCGTTCGTCAGAATTGTATTCTGACCGACAAAATCTCCTCCCTGTTAGACTTGCCGCGCCTTTGGGCGCGGTTTTTTTAGGCGACTGCCATAAAACTGTCGTTTCTTAGTTGACGGTCCCGATTCCTTTTCGTAGCGTCAGCACAAATAGTCGGCCAAGTCCGACAGGGAGAATAGAGAAAGGGGATCGGTTTCGGTCCCTTTTCTTTTTGCTGCAACGCGTTAACGGTAACACTTCATGTGACCAGATCGGCCAAGTTATGCCGATGGTGACGGCAATGTCACCTGACACCCCCAACCTCACGTGTTAGACAGTGCGCAGCAAACCAAGACAGGACTTTTTATGTTCAACGTGATTAAGCCGCTCGCCACCCTGACGATGATCGCCCTCGGCGGTGTCGCACTGGCGCAAGAGACCGCAGCCCCCGCAACGGACGCCCCCGCTGACCCGCAGGTCGGTCAGGTCTACGTCAAAGAGACCTATGGTGATTGGGAACTGCGCTGCCTCAAAGTCGAATCTGGCGATGAACCCTGCCAAATTTACCAGCTGCTCAAGGATGCTGACGGTAACTCGATCATGGAAGTCACCATGTTCCCGATGCCCGCGGACCAACAGGCTGCAGCGGCTGCGACCCTTCTCGTCCCGCTAATGACCCGCCTGTCCGAAGGCATCATGATCCAAGTTGATGACGCCGATCCGCGCCGTTATCCGATCGAATTCTGTAACCAAGGCGGCTGCGTCACCCGCGCTGGTTTCACCGCCGAAGAGCTCGCTGCGTTCAAGGCAGGATCTAACGCGAAAGTGCGTATCGTTCGTGCGGAAACTGCACCTGAAGCAGCCGAAGTTATTCTGGATATGTCGCTCGCTGGCTTTACCGCTGGATTCGACAAAGCCACGCCGCCGACTAACTAAGGCGCTGACTATTAAACAAAACGCCGCCTCTTGGGGCGGCGTTTTGCGTTTATGGGGCCTTGCGTAGCGCCAGCACCGCGTTCAATCCGCCAAAGGCAAAGGCGTTCGTGAGAACCACGTCCACATTCGCCTCGCGGGCCTCATTCGGCACCACGTCGAGCGCGCATTCTGGATCGGGCTCTTCGTAGTTGATCGTCGGCGCGATGATGCCGTCTTTGAGGGCCATGATACAGGCCAAGAGTTCGACCGCGCCCGTGCCACCGATCAAGTGACCATGCATGGATTTCGTCGAGGACATCATCAGTTTATCCGCGTGCGGACCAAAAGCATCCGCGACAGCCGCCGATTCCGTTTTGTCGTTCGCCGCCGTACCCGTGCCATGCGCGTTGATATAGCCAACCTCGCTCTTGTCGATCCGCGCGTCTCGCATTGCGCCTGTGATCGCACGTCCCGCGCCCTGCTTTGACGGCATCACGATATCAGAGGCATCCGACGACATTGCAAAACCGATGACTTCGGCAAGGATCGTCGCCCCGCGTTTGCGTGCATGTTCGTAGTCCTCGAACACGAAAACGCCCGCGCCTTCGCCTTGGACCATGCCGTTGCGATTGGCGCTGAACGGACGGCATGCATCTTTGGACATGACGCGCAGCCCTTCCCAGGCTTTCACACCGCCAAAGACCAGCATGGATTCAGAGCCACCCGTCAGCATGACAGGCGCCATGCCCGAACGGATCATCTGGAACGCCTGCCCCATCGCGTGGTTCGACGACGCACAGGCCGTTGCCACGGTAAAGGATGGGCCGCGCAGGTTAAATTCGATCGACAGGTGGCTCGTCGCTGCATTGTTCATCAGCTTTGGCACGATAAAGGGGTGAACGCGGTTCTTCCCTTCCTCGTAAACCACACGGTAGTTTTCATCCTGCGTCGTCAGACCACCGCCAGAGGTGCCAAGCACAACCCCAGACCGATCCGCCAACTCACCGTGAAATTCGAGCCCCGACTGCGCCACAGCCTGACGCGCAGCCAACAAGGTAAACTGCGTAAACCGATCATAGAGCGCGATTTGCTGACGGTTGAAATGCGCGTGTTCGTCGTAGTTGCGCACTTGGCCCGCGATTTTCACCATCAGGCGATCAACGTCAGGAATTTCCAACGGACCGATGCCGCAACGCCCTTCGCGCATCGCCTCAAACGTTTGCGCAACATCATGGCCGAGGGCGTTAATCGTCCCCGCACCTGTAATCACAACGCGACGCATTGGCGTTATACCTTTTCGGAGACGAGCTTTGAAACAGCGTCGATGATGGCAGAGACGGACGAAATGTCGAAATCGCTCTCGCTCGGGTCATTCGCATTGAACGGCACAGAGATGTCAAAGGCCTCTTCGATCGCAAAAATGCTCTCCACCAGACCAAGGCTATCAATGCCCAAATCCTCTAGCGTGTGATCCATTTTCACATCCGACGGCTCTAGAACGGCCTGTTCGGCAATGATTTCGATGACTTTTTCGCGAATTTCCATGTGTCCTCGCCTCTCTCGGGTATGACCCTTGGGCATTTAAAATGATCTAATCACTATGACCGCCGTTTGAAACTTATTTTTGACGGTTTCCCATATCACGTAGGATTCTTGGCAGACGGCGCAAGGATTTATAAATCTCAATTTGCTGCGTCATTTGTGTCGCAGGATAGCCCATCATCACACGACCCGCAGGCACATTCGCCAGAACCATCGTCCCCGCCGAAGTTACGACATCATCACCGATTTTGAGGTTGTCACCCACACCCGTTTGACCGCCCAAAACCACGCGATCCCCGATGACCGTTGATCCAGCCACCGCTGCGTGTCCCGCCATAAGGCAGTGTTTTCCCATGACCACGTTATGCCCCAAATGGCAGCCGTTATCGATTTTTGATCCTTCGCCGACAAAGGTCGGGCGGATGGTCCCTGCGTCGATTGTGGACCCAACGCCGACCTCAACATCGTCTGAGAGGATCACGCCGCCCAAGGAATGGATACGGTGCTGGCGCGGATCGTTCGGAATTTGCGCCTCGGTATCGCCCAAGGTCGCACGAGCCCGTTCAACGTTCGACTGCTCGGCCATGACAAAGGAAAACCCGTCCGCGCCAATCACCGCGTTTGGATGCAGGATCACGCGATCACCCAAGGTCACACGCCGCATCACCCGCGCCCCATCAAGAAGCACACAGTTTTCACCGACCACAGCACCGGGTGCCACGGTGACATGTGCAGCAATTCGGGTGCCTGCGCCGATCACTGCGCCTTTGCCGATCAGGACAAAGGGACCGATTGCGACGCCCTCGCCCAAGGTCGCGCCCTCAGTTATCGCGGTCGGGTGAATACCGTCCTCAATATCCCACGGACGGTCGAGCATCTGCGTGAGCTTTGCCATCGCAAGCCGCGCGCGCGGCGCGATGATCGCCGCCTTAAGGCCGAGCGCCTGCCAGTCGCAGCCAGACCAGACCACAGCAACCTGTGCCTGACCCTGCCCCAGCTTTTCCGCATAAGCAGGCGACATCGCCAGTGCGAGGTCGCGTGGACCAGCCGTTGCAGGCTCTGACGCGGTGTCGATCTCTAGGGACAGATCACCTAAGGCCTCAGCCCCGAGTGCGGTTGCAATCTCTGAAACGGTATAAGCCATAAGTCCCTCTCAACGTTGAGAAGGATTTACCCCTGAACGCCGCCCGCGGCTACCCCTTCACGTGCCAAAGCATCCCAAATCACTGCGTCACGACCGTAAATATCGCGGCGATACTGCAATGATCCGTCCACATTGGTAAACGCGGTACGATAATCAAGATGCACAGGCACTGGCGTCTCTAGATCAACCCGCGTTTCCTGCCCTGTCCGAAGACGGGATTGGAAGAACTCGACCGGATCAGAGGTCTGACGCGCCAATAGGGCGTAGGCAAAGTCATGTGGATCGTCCAAGCGGATGCACCCGTGACTAAAGGCCCGCACCTCACGCGAGAACAAATTCTGCGCAGGCGTATCGTGCAGATAGATATTGTATCGGTTCGGGAACATGAACTTCACCGACCCCAGCGCGTTGCTCGGTCCCGGCGGTTGGCGCATCGAGAACGGGAAGCTGGACGCGGAATATTGGCTAAAGCCATTCGCGCGGTTCACAACCTGACCATTGCTCGCCACGACTTGTAGGTGGCTCACCGCCCCCGCATCGGCCTGCAGTCGCGGCAGATATTCGTTCACGATGATCGAGCGCGGTACATACCAGCTCGGGTTAATCACCATGAACTCCATCAGATCAGAGAACTCTGGCGACTGACGGTCGTCCGAATTGGCACCGATAACAGATCGGGTTTCAAAGGTGACGATATCGTTGTCGATGATCTTGGCGGTGAAGTCGGTGAGGTTCACCCAGATATGCCGATCACCACGAGGGATATTCAGCCAACGTTCCCGCTCCATCGCGACGATAACTGACTGAAGGCGGTCCTCAATCGGGCGGTTTAGCTCAACAATCGTCGAGCCACCCGCAACACCATCAGCGGTCAAACCGTTGTATTCCTGAAACTTTTGCACCGCAGCCTGAAGAGTTGCGTCATAAGTGGCCGTCACCGACCGCTCCATAAAGCCCATCGCGATCAGACGGTTGCGCAGCGCCACGACAGCCGCCCCCGTATCACCGGGGCGCAGCGTCGCCTCTGGCACCGTGGCACCCCAGCCACCGCGAGCGATCTGATGCTCTAGCCGCATTTTCGACCGCATCAGCCGCGCATATTCAGCCGACTGCGGGGCGAGTGACCGCAGATACTGCACCGGATCGGCCGTCAAAAACCCATTCAGGATCTCAATCCGATCATGCACGGGAACTTCACGTTTGATGGCATCCAAAACACGGTTCGGGTTGAGGATACCTGTCTGAACATCCCGCGCATAGGTGAGGAACAATTCGCTCAACTCGACTTCCATCGCGCCTTGTTCGTAGGCCGTTTTGGCCGACTGCAAACGGGCGATCAGAGCATTGGGATCGAATTTCTCGGCTGGCAAACCATGGAGCGGCGCATCCGCAAACGCACCCAAGAGCGCATTACGGCGGGCCTGCGCAACCTCGTCCGATCCGGTCCAAATGCTCGCGAAATCACGAGCGCGGTAAAACGCGGCCAGTTCGTCGTCCATCGCAACAGATTCAGCCACGGCTTGACGGAATGCTGTGACCTGAGCCTGCACAGGCGCAGTTGTGCCCAGAACAAAGGACATCGCGACCACAGCCGCCAAAGACGAAAACCGAACCGATCTATTCACGCGCAAAGCCCCAAACTAATATTCGCAATTGCCGACGAGAGAGACACGTTGACGGCTCGATAGTCCACTCACAATTGCGATAATCGGCCACGGGGCTACCAAATGTTGCAGGTCCGCACCGCGAGCGCGTCGCATCGCGGGCCACCTCAATCGGATTTTGCGCAAATTTTCGCCTATTTGGCCTTTGTTAACGGACGCTAGGGCATTCTTTGGTTGGTTCAGGAATCAGTCTGTGCCATAAAGTTCCTGCATCTGGGGATGAGATGAAAACAAAACCTGCACGCCACAGCAGGTGATAGCGACGGGACAGGCGCTTCAACTATGACGACAACGAATACCTCGGGAATTTCTCGTCGCGGTCTCCTTCGTGCGTTCGCCGCGACCGCTGTAACCGCAGCGCCGGCTTTCACCCCTACATTCGGTCAAGCAGCTGGGTTCCTGCGCGGCGCTGGTGATGTTCGTCGGATTAAGATGTATTCTGGCCGCACCGGCGAAAAGATCGACATGATCTATTGGATCGAAGGCGACTATATCGCTGAATCGGTCAACCAGATCGTCCACTTCATGCGCGACTGGCGGAACAACAAAACCATCGCCATCGACACGCGCACCATTGATATCATGGCAGCTTCGCACAACCTGCTCGACGTCACTGAACCTTACATGCTGCTGTCGGGCTATCGTTCGCCTGAAACCAACGCCATGCTGCGCCGCCAATCCTCTGGCGTTGCGCGCAATTCGCTCCACATGCGCGGTCAAGCTGCTGACCTCCGTCTATCAAGCCGCTCTGTCAACCAAATCGCAAGCGCCGCACAATCCTGTAACGCTGGCGGCGTTGGTCGATATGCGGGCTCGAACTTCGTTCACATGGACTGTGGTGAGGTCCGCACTTGGAACGGCTAAACGCTTCCCGAGGAACGGAAAAACAGGCGCCCTCTCGGGCGCCTTTTTCATTTAGGCCATGACAGTTTCGGCAGGAATGGTGAGAAGATACCGCAGGTCATCGCGGTTCATCCAACACATATGCGCTACCATCGGATCAGGGCGATCCTTCGCATACCAGCTCAGCGCGGCGGGTTCGGAATGCATGTAGCCTTCGCGTTCACCCAAGCCCTTGAACGCGAGTTTTTTAATGATGAACCCGATCATGTGATCAGGCGACCACGTCATCAGCGCCGTGGCCAAAGCAAGCCGAGCCAGAATGCTCGACATGCCTGTGCCGCGGTAGGCAGGATCGCTGATCATCCAGACGTCACCGTGATAGGCACAGGTGCCCGTCATGCGTCGCGCACTCGGTCCAGGGGAATAGAACGAGCGGTCGAAATCAATCGGCAAACCTGCAGGCGGAAAGGCCACGTATTGATCGCGGAAATAATCGGCGAGGCTCTGCCCTTCGATCCGCAACAAACGCACCGCTTGGGTAAAAACGAGCCGCCCGTCACGGTCCCAACCTAGAAACCAAAACCCATCATCAGGGTGAATCGCGTTAAGGTTTGGGTCAAACGGCACGCCAATCGGCTGCGGTCGATGCGCGGCGATTGTTTCGGCATAGTAATCAAAGTCGGACCCCGACTCTAACCGAATGCCGTATTTTTCCGCCAAAGTTACAATGGTAGCTACATAAAGCGCACCTTCAAAAGAATCGTGGATGGTCATTGTTCACTCTCCAAGGCTAATCATCCTTGGAGCCATCTTGTGATCCACGACCGTTAATAAATGGTTTACCAGTATTAACGAATATCCATGAGCAGCTCGCTCGGCATTCGTTCAATCTCTTCTCTGGGTAGCCCGTCGATGCAGAGGTCATAGGTACGTACCACGACAGACACCAAACCACGGCTCTGATCTGGGAAGCGACACCCCAACAGCAATCGTTGATAGCTGATCGGCACGGGGGCACCGCCCTTCTCACGCGGAAGTTCTGACACGATGTGATCTAGCCGCACGCCCTCGGTGCGTTTCACTTCCTCAAACGGCGCGACGAGCAACCGACCGAACCCCTGACCACCTGGAAGGTCTGCAGACTTCAAGCCGATACTGCTCAGCGCCCAATCGCGCCCGAACCATGACGAATATGAGGATTCCGCACCGACCTCCACGCAGATCCATTCCTCGCCCAAACGGCGGAAAATCACGACAGCCGCACGGACCGCCTGAAACTCTGGCGCTTCAATACGTCCTTGCGAGGCGACCCACGCGTTAAAGCAATTCCGCAACAACGCAGGGCCAGTGTCCCAAATCCGACTGATCGGCTGTTGTTGTAGATGGTAATAGTGGCCGTTCGTCTTTTCGCTGCGCAATTGATCCAGCCCACGCACCTGCCCCGACTGGTTTTTCATCCACGCATCAGACAGCGCCACAATATCAAGAGCCCCCTCCAACGCATCACGTCCCGCATCCGTCAGAGCGTATTGTCGGTCGTTGACAGAGAACAGCTCGGTTCCCCGATACTCTTCCAATGCGCGAATGTGCCGACGGACCGTTTGACGCGTACTATTCAACCGAGAGACGGTCCGCGAGAGGTTCAACTCCTTTGCCAAAACCGTGAACGAACGGAGCATCTCATAAAATAACGCAGCAGTTTTTGGCTCGCCCATCTCAATGCTCCATAAAAAAAATGACATCAAAGCAACGTGTTACGGTCGAATCTTGCACCGCTCAATTTGATGGGTGATTTATGCACCATTGAGTGGTGATAGTTCAACCACTTTTAGTTGTATTTAACACGTTGAAACATAACCGTGGTGGCGAGATTTTCTCTTGCAGAAGTTGTAGAGGAAACACCATGCCGCATCCTATCGATGATTTTGTAGCCCAGAAAATTCGCAATGCCCGCCTGATGCGCGGTCTAACGCAATCGGGTCTGGCCGCACAAATCGGGTGTTCGTTCCAACAGTTGCAGAAATACGAAGCCGGCCAGAACCGCGTCTCCGCCAGCCGTCTTTATCAGATCGCAACCGCACTGGACGTATCACCGGGTTACTTCTTTGAAGGCGTCGATGACCGTGTTCATTCAGACGAGATCGACACCACCACATCGCGTATTTTGTTTGCGCTCGCTCGTGTAGAGAGCCCACAGATCAAAGAAACGCTCTGCCGCATGGTTCAAGCCATTGCGAAAACAGAAGAAATGGACGGCGATTACGATGCGCCAACCTATGCAAAAACGGCCTGAACTAAGTCGTTTTATCGCTAAATAAAGTCACGGTTGCGCCGTTGAACCCTTTGTAGGTGAAAACAGGCAAGGCAACCGTGATGACTTTAATCCCCCCGAAGTGGCCATTGATGATCCGTGTTGCGGTGTTCAGTGTAGTTTTGAACACTGTTTTTGGGTCTATTGTAGGGTTCACCTATCCCTACTGGTCCAATGCTCTTGGCAACCCTGCCATTGCGATCTCGCTGATCTGGGTCGGCGGAAGCATCCTGACGGCTTATATTCTGCTTCGTTGGTCCCGCAGCAGCATTCGCCCTCTTGCCAACCTCTATCGCGCTGTTCGCAAAATGGCTGATGAGAAAGACCTTAGTGTTCAGTTGCCCGAAGCCCCGACTGGCGACCTTTCTCGCACCACCATTGCGATCACCGATTTGATCAACTTGATCCGAAGCGTGATCACCGACGTGACCAAAGAAATCGACATCGCTGACAACGCAGCTGAGACGATCCACAACAGCACCAATAACCTCCACCAAAACGCCGAACGCCAGTCTAGCACGGTCGAACAATTGTCCTCCTCGATCGAGGAAACCGCATCCATGGTGCGGTCTAATGCGAAATCGGCGAGCACAGCAAACGACCTCGCGCGGCGCACTGCGACCATTGCTAACGACGGCCAGTCGCAGGTTGAAAACATGGTGACGGCCATGGACGAGATCGACAAATCGTCCCGCGCCATCATTCAGATCATCAAAGTGATCGACGAGATCGCGTTTCAAACCAACCTCCTCGCCCTTAACGCTGCGGTCGAAGCCGCACGCGCGGGCCAACACGGTCGTGGCTTTGCGGTCGTAGCCCAAGAGGTCCGCAACCTCGCTGCACGCTCGTCAAAGGCTGCGGGTGAGACGTCACGCTTGATCGAAACATCGCGCAAACAGGTTGAGATTGGTGTAACCACATCGGCGACAACCCGTGAAACGTTTGAGAAAATCGCGGGCGAAATCACCACCGTTGCTGAACGCATCGAAGAGATCACCCTCGCTAGCTCTGAACAGACCCGTGCGGTGGATCAGATCAATATGGCGATGAGTGAAATCCAGAAACTCACGCTCGAAAATCAACAGCAGGCCGAAACGCTGGCGTCTGGGGCAACACGTATGCGCAGCAGCACCCAGCGCATTCGCGGCTCTGCTCGCTCGTTGAAAACCGCGTAATCTGACTAAGGCGTTGACGATCACCGCGGGTTTCCCCACAAATCCGACCATGTCGTCAACGCATTACGCCACATCATGATGCCCCTGCCTGAAATCCTTCCGTTTGGTTTGGATGCTGTTCTGGTGCGGTTCGATGCGACCATGTCAGATCAGGCCAATCGGGCGGCTTTGGGCTTTGCCGCGCATATTCGGAACAGCGCCCTCCCGTTTGTCGAAGTGTCGAGCACGCTCGCCTCTGTAACGCTTCGGTTTGACCCCTTGGCGGTTGGGCTGGATGAGGTTACCGCACTACTCCAACAGCACCTTGGGACCCAAGACTGGGGCGCTGCCGCCCTGCCCGCAGGTCGCAAACTCTGGCGCGTTCCGACTTGCTACGGTGGCGATCACGGTCCGCAATTGGCAGAGGCCGCAGAACTCGCAGGGCTTTCAACGGATGCCGCGATTGATACGCTCGGCACCTCACGGGTGCGTGTTTTGACCATCGGGTTTGCGCCAGGTTTGCCCTATCTCGGCACGCTGCCGCCCGAATGGAACATCCCGCGCCAAACTGCTCTCACGCCCAAAGTGCCCGCGGGCGCATTGGTCGTTGCCATTCGTCAGTTTGTGGTCTTTGCAAACGCCTCCCCCACGGGCTGGCGCTGGATCGGTCAAACGGCCCTGCCCTTGTTCGATCCGACACGCAGCCCCGCGTCGCTGTTTTCCCCCGCCGATGAGGTCATCTTTACCCCCGTGTCAGAGGCCGAATTCACAACCGCGCGAACAGCCCCCTTTGGCGGCGCAACGTGGGAGGACGTGGAATGACCACGCTCACTATCCACCGCGCTGGCCCTGCGATGACGGTCCAAGACCTCGGTCGCGAGGGGTATCTATCGATTGGGCTTCCCCGTGGGGGCGCCGCAGACCGCAAGGCCATCTGCGAAAGCGCCGCCCTCTTCGGTCAATCGCCCGATCATGCTGTGATCGAAATGGCGGGTATGGGCGGCGTGTTTTCCGTCAGTCAACCGACCCGTATTTCCCTAACGGGCGCACCGATGCGAGCCACGATTGGCGACAGGGCGCTGGTTTGGAACGCTTCTCACCTCCTCATGCCAGAGGATCGCCTCACCATCGGCCCTGTGCTGTCGGGCGTATATGGCTACATCGGATTTGGCGGTGGTATCGTGACTGAGCCTGTGATGGGCAGCCGTTCCACCCACCTCACCTGCGGGATCGGCGCAGTAATCGAAACTGGCGCGACCCTGCCCCTCGGCTCTGATCGAAACACGGATCGGGTCGGAATGATCCTGCCAACCGACAATCGGTTTGAGGGCGGCACCATCCGCTATATCAACGGACCACAGACAGCATTATTTGATGAAGCAACGCGCGCACGGTTCACCCAGACCGAATTCACCCGCGATTCTGCCGCCAATCGCCAAGGTGTGAAACTGAACGGCTCAGGCGCAGGGTTCGCGACGGCGGATCAATTGAACATCCTGTCGGACGCAATCCAGCCCGGTGATATCCAAATGACAGGTGATGGTGTTCCGTTCGTGCTGCTGCCCGAATGCCAAACGGTCGGCGGCTATCCACGGATCGGCACGGTTATTCCGCATGACATTCCCAAGGTCGCGCAGGCCGCAGCAGGTGCAAAAATACAATTCACCTGCATCACCCGCGCAGAGGCGCTAGCCTCGTATCAAAGCCCCGCAGGACTGACCCGCGATCTCGCAGCGCTCTGTAAACCGCTGATCCGTGACCCCGCACAAATGGCGGACCTGCTCAGCTATCAACTCATTTCCGGCATGATCACAGGATGGGACGCATGAAAACGATCGATCTGAATTGCGACATGGGCGAAGGCAGCACCGAGGCCGAAGTGCTCTCGGAACTCGCGATGCTCAATATTGTCAGCTCTGCCAACGTGAGCTGCGGTGCCCACGCAGGCGATGCGCGTCTTATGTCCCGCGTCATGCAAACCGCATTGGACAAAGGCGTCGCAATCGGTGCCCACCCTGGGTTTGAGGATCGCGCGAATTTCGGACGGACCGAGATGACGCTCGCCCCCTCAGACCTCACCGCAATCATCCGTTACCAAGTCGCAGCTTCGGACGGGGTCTGCCGTGCCTTGGGCGGATCGCTGTCGCACCTGAAACTCCACGGCGCGATGGCAAACATGGCGTCACGCGACGAAGAGATGGCGCTCACCTGCTACCGCGCCGCCCGCTCCGTATGCCCTGACCTACCGCTCATGGTGATCGCAGGCACAGCCCAAGCACGAGCGGCGGCGACCCTCGGCGGGCCTGTAATCTCAGAAATTTTCGCGGATCGTAGCTACGAATCCGACGGCACCCTCACCCCGCGCGGGCAAGACGGCGCAGTTATCCACGATCCCGACATCGCTGCGACCCGTATCCTGCAAATGCTCGAGGCCGGCGCGATCCTGCCACGCACAGGCGATCCGATCCCTGTCGCGATCGACACGATCTGTGTGCATGGCGATACCGCTGGCGCCGTTGCCATCGCGCGCAGCATCCGCGAACGCCTCACCGCTGCGGGCTATTCCATCACTTCTAAATAAAGAATGGGGGGCGCTTGGCCCCCCAGTTCCACGGATCGGGTGGAGTTATATACCGCCCGATTGCTTTTTGCCTGTATCCCGATCCGCGTCGGGGGCGAACGCATCCGCCCCTGAAACTCTTAGCTGCAGCCCGATGTGCCGCCGCATGTATTGCACTTCATGCAGGTGCCGTTGCGCACCAGCGTGTAGTTGCCGCAATCCCCACAAGGATCACCCTCGTAGCCCTGCATTTTCGCTTTGTCACGTGCCGACATCGTGGTCACTGTTCCGACGGCGGTTTCCGTCTTAGCGGTCACAACTTTGGTCTGCTGAATCTCTTCTACAGCCGTCGCACTAAACACATTCAAGTCCTGTGGCAAGCGCTTCCGCAAGTAACCCGTCGAAGAGATTTGTTTCAACACTTCCAACGACTTAGATGCCGCACTTTCACTGGGCGATTTGACGTTTGAGATGCCTTCCGCTTCGCCACGACCCAGATCATCGAACGCAGCACCCTGCGGCTTCACATGCGCCAGATCGGTGCGGTCGAGGTAGGACACAGCCAGCTCGCGGAAGATGTAGTCGAGGATCGAGGTTGCCGACTTGATCGAGTCGTTCCCCTGCACCATCCCTGCGGGTTCGAACTTGGTAAAGGTGAACGCATCGACGAACTCTTCGAGCGGCACACCGTATTGCAGACCAACCGACACCGCGATGGCAAAGTTGTTCATCATCGCGCGGAAACCAGCACCCTCTTTGTGCATATCGAGGAAAATCTCACCGAGGCTACCGTCAGCATACTCGCCCGTCCGGAGATAAACCTTGTGTCCGCCCACGACCGCCTTTTGGGTATATCCCTTACGGCGCTCTGGCATCTTTTCGCGGTGGCTGCGCACGATCTCTTTGACGATGACCTTTTCGATCACCTTCTCGGCCAGCACCGCAGCTTTTTCCACTGGGTTCCCAGATTCGAGGATCTCTGCCGCCTCTTCGTCATCCTCAACCAGCGCCGCAGCGAGAGGTTGGGACAGTTTCGACCCATCACGGTAGAGCGCGTTCGCCTTAACGCCGAGGCTCCACGACAGTTCATAGGCCTTCTGGCAGTCCTCAATCGTCGCATCGTTGGGCATGTTGATCGTCTTAGAGATCGCACCAGAGATGAACGATTGCGCCGCAGCCATCATGGTGATGTGGCTGTTAACCGACAGATAACGCTTGCCTTTTTTGCCACACGGGTTGGCGCAGTCAAAGACGTTGTAGTGCTCTTCTTTCAGGTGCGGCGCACCTTCCAACGTCATGGTGCCACAAACGTGGTCGTTCGCAGCGTCGATCTCTGCCTTAGAGAACCCAAGGTGACGCAGCAAGTCAAACGACGGGTCGTTCAGTTTCGCCGCAGGAATACCGAGGGTTTTCTGGCAGAACTCTTCACCCAGCGTCCACTGGTTGAACACAAAGCGGATATCAAAGGCCGATTTCAGCGCGGCTTCGATCTTGTCGATTTCGCCTTGGCCAAAGCCATGACCGATCAGCGCCGTGTGGTTGATCGCGGGGGCCTGACCGATCGAGCCATGACCAACTGCATAGGCGATGATCTCTTCGATTTCGGCAGAGCTATAGCCCAGCGTCTCCAGCGCAGACGGAACCGAACGGTTGATGATCTTAAAGTAGCCACCGCCTGCAAGCTTCTTGAACTTCACGAGGGCAAAGTCAGGCTCAATGCCTGTGGTGTCACAGTCCATAACAAGGCCGATGGTCCCCGTCGGCGCGATCACAGAGACCTGCGCGTTGCGGTAGCCGTGCTTTTCACCCAGCGCCAGCGCCTGATCCCATGCCTCGGTCGCGATTTGCACCAGACGCGCGTCAGGGCAGTTCGCGTGGTCGAGCGGAACAGGTTTCACCGCAAGGGCTTCGTAGCCATCCGCATTGCCATGTGCCGCGTTGCGGTGGTTCCGGATCACGCGGAGCATGTGCTCTTTGTTGCGCTCGTAGCCTTCAAACGCACCCAACTCGCCCGCCATTTCAGCCGAGGTCGCATAGGACACGCCCGTCATGATCGCGGTCAGGGCAGCGCCCATCGCACGGCCTTCGTCACTGTCGTAGCCAAAGCCCATGTTCATCAGCAGACCGCCGATGTTCGCATAGCCAAGGCCGAGCGTGCGGAACACGTAGGACAGCTGCGCGATTTCTTTGGACGGGAACTGCGCCATCATCACAGAAATTTCGAGCGTCACAGTCCAAAGACGTGTCGCGTGGATATACTGCTCAACGTTAAACTCTGCGTTCTTGTAGAACTGCAGCAGGTTCATCGACGCGAGGTTGCAAGCTGTATCGTCGAGGAACATATATTCCGAACAGGGGTTTGACCCACGGATCGCACCATCCTCGGGGCAAGTGTGCCATGCGTTTACGGTGTCGTGGAACTGGATGCCTGGGTCAGCACAAGCCCATGCCGCGTGTCCAACCTGTTCCCACAGATCGCGCGCTTTGACAGTCTTGGAAACGGTGCCGTCTTTGCGGTTGATCAGGTCCCAATCCGCATCATCCTTGACCGCCTGAAGGAAGGCATCGGTCACGCGGATCGAGTTGTTGGAGTTCTGACCCGACACAGACGCATAGGCCTCGGAATCCCAGTCGGTGTCATAGGTCGGGAATTCGATGCTGGTGTGGCCCTGTTTTGCGTAGTCCAGAACGCGTTTGATGTAGGTTTCCGGGATCGCGACTTTCTTTGCCTCACGAACAGCGGATTTCAGACTCTCGTTCTTGGACGGATCATAGGCATCAGCCTCTGCCCCATCCCACGTGTTAATCGCCTTAAAGATCGCATTCAGCTTCTGTTCGTGCATCTTCGAACCAGCGACGATCGACGCCACTTTCTGTTCTTCGATGACCTTCCAGTTGATGAAGTCTTCGATATCGGGGTGATCGGCATCGACGATCACCATCTTCGCTGCTCGACGGGTTGTGCCGCCTGATTTGATCGCGCCAGCTGCACGATCGCCAATTTTAAGGAAGCCCATCAGGCCCGACGATTTACCGCCGCCCGAGAGCTTTTCGCCTTCGCCCCGCAGCGACGAGAAGTTCGTGCCGGTGCCAGAGCCGTATTTGAACAGACGCGCTTCACGAACCCAGAGGTCCATGATCCCGCCCTCATTTACCAGATCGTCAGCAACAGACTGAATAAAGCAAGCGTGCGGCTGCGGGTGTTCGTAGGCAGAATTCGATTTAACCAGTTTCCCAGTTTTGTAGTCGACATAGTGGTGGCCTTGCGCCGGACCATCAATGCCATAAGCCCAATGCAGACCTGTGTTGAACCACTGCGGGCTGTTCGGTGCGGCCATCTGATTGGCCAGCATGAACCGCATCTCGTCGTAATACGCACGGGCGTCGTCCTCGGTGGTGAAATAACCACCCTTCCAACCCCAATAGCACCATGCACCAGCCAGACGGTCGAACACCTGCTTTGCACTGGTTTCGCCCGACATTTCTGCGCCTTCTGCAGGAACAGAGCGCCACAGGAATTCTGGCACGTCCTTTTCACGGACTTTGGTCATCGCGCTCGGCACGCCAGCCTTGCGGAAGTATTTCTGCGCAATCACGTCAGAGGCAACTTGGCTCCACTTCGACGGAACTTCACAATCGTCGAGCTTGAACACGATCGTTCCATCGGGATTGCGAATTTCAGACGTCGTCGTGCGGAAGTCGATGTCCGCGTAAGCGTCTTGTCCTGCTTTAGTGAAAATGCGTTCGATCTTCATCGTACCTGGCCCCTAACACACGACCGTCTGCGCGGCCTGCCGATCTACTTCAAGGCGCTACACGACGCCCCAATTCCCTGACGCCAAATGAACCAAAGCTTGGGCCAAGCGACTCCGCTCAGGGAAATACCCTGTTGCAACAGCACGGCGTGCTGATCGTTACGGTTGGTAGTCTGCCTTGATCCAAGCGGCACCACATATTGTAGCGCCCCACTCGGCAGGCACAAACTGACAAAACTACCCCTTGGGGGTCAATCAATTTTTTCGACAAAATGTTGGATAATCTAGCTTGACGCACGCAAGTGTTTAAAACCGCTCGATTCATCCACAGCCTTGCCCACAGCTTAGGCAAAGGTTTTCTCATCTTTTGGCGTCACGAGGTGAACTTTGGGTGATGTGGGTATCCAAATGAGACAGCCCCGCGAAGAATCGCAAAGCGACCACTAACGGCAAATGCACCAACTATTTTATGGAGTGGTCGGGGCGATAGGATTCGAACCTACGACCTACGGTACCCAAAACCGTCGCGCTACCAGGCTGCGCTACGCCCCGACTGCGCACCGTTTAGCGATGCTTTTCGGAATTGAAAAGCCCCAAGCGTGCTTTTTCTTAGTTACATGGCAAAGCGGCGTTTTCTCCGATGGACGGATGCTGCAAAACATCGCCTTCAGCCATGCCTAAACGCCCTGCAAGGCCGCCATTTATCTCTAAAACGTACTGAACCTGTGCCCCACCGTCTATTGGCGTGCGGTCGAGCGGGATCGCATTGGGATGAATGCGGGTAATCGTGCCCGTTTCATCTGCGAAAATCATATCAAGAGGAATCAGTGTGTTGTGCATCCAGAACGCCACCTGATGCGGGCGTTCGTAAACGAACAACATCCCCGCCATCGTCGGCATCTCTGGCACGTTCATCAGCCCTTGGGCTCGTTCGTCCGCAGTATCCGCCACCTCAACGGTGAACCGCGCCTGACCAAAGTCACCCCTGACCAGCACCTTATCCAAAGAACAAGCCGCCGCAGCCGGTTGGGCCACGGCGGCTAGCGCTGCAATCACGAGCGATATTAATCGTCTATATGAATGCTTTCCCAAATCAGAACCTCGACCGCCAGTTTCCCGCGCTTCCCGTCGATGCTCTTCATGGCGATAGCTTCGCCTGGTTGCAGGTCGGCAAGGCCAGACCGGCGCAGAACTTCGATGTGCACAAAGATATCTTCGGACGAACCAAAGACATTGGCAAACCCAAATCCCTTACCTTTGTCGAACCATTTGACCCGAGCAGGTAAAATCGGCGTGTTATCGAGAACCTCAGGATCAACATCCACCAGATCCGCCAGCATACTCCCGTTAGCTGGCAACTCAGGTGGAGAAATCGCGATAACCTCGGTTGCTTGAAGACCACGATCCGTCTCTTGAACGAGCAGATCAATATCCGATCCATCCGCCACCGAACTCTGCCCAAAATTGCGTAGAACGTTTGCGTGCAACAAAATATCCGCGCCGCCTTCGTTTGACACGACAAAGCCAAAGCCTTTGCCAGGATCAAACCATTTTACACGCCCTTTGACAGGGCGTTCATTTATTGTGTCAGTCATCATACTTTCAATCCCGCCGCGGGCCCCCATCCGGCCGCAGCTTCACCGCGTCAGCAGACCTGTTTTGTTCGCAAGAAACAAGTCCCACCAACGGCATTTTGATCATCTTAGGGATACAAACGGACCGCCGACCAAGGTGCGTTTACACCTTCGCGTGTCCATCTAAAGCGATCATGCAACCTAAACGCGCCATCAGCCCAGAACTCGATCTCGACTGGCGTGATGCGAAACCCACCCCAAAATGGTGGGCGCGCCGGATTGATTCCCTCTTTAGCGGTAACAACGGCCACTTCGGCCATCAAAGTGCCCCGACTATCGAGAGGTTGCGATTGTTTCGACGCCCATGCCCCCAAACGGCTCTTGAGAGATCGCGAATGATAATATTCGTCCGCCTGCGGTCCGTCCTCGCGTTCGATGGTTCCGCGCACCCGGATTTGCCGACGAAGGGACTTCCAATGCATGACAAAGGCAGCCTTCCCTGCCCCCTCTAGCTCTTGGGCCTTTTTGCTCCCGTAGTTCGTGTAGAACACAAAGGCGTCGTCCTCGATCTCTTTGAGAAGCACCATACGCGCATTCGGCAGACCGTCTGCGTCCACGGTCGACAGCGCGATAGCGTTCGGGTCATTGATCTCGCTCTTTTCGGCCTCAGCCAACCAGTCCCGCGCCAATTGGAACGGATCGTCGCCTGCGAAAATGCCAGTGCGGTCACTCATGATACCCTCTTCTCATCAACAAGGTGGGGCGCGTAACAAGCGCGTTTTGATACAACAACTGTGACGTTGCGTCTCACACAGGCTTGAAGCGACTGGTCCAATCGCCTACACCGAAGCGATATAACGCGAAAGGGGCAAGGGGGACACAATGTCGTCGCAACTCATGCAGGGCAAGCGCGGTCTAATTATGGGCCTCGCCAATGACAAATCAATAGCTTGGGGCATCGCCAAAGCACTCGCAGACGCTGGTGCGGAACTTGCCTTTTCCTATCAGGGCGAAGCGCTGCTGAAACGGGTTGGCCCGCTCGCTGAACAGCTCGGCTCTGACACGGTTCTGCCGTGCGACGTGTCCGACATGGACACTGTCGATGCGCTTTTCGCAGAGCTTGAGAAAAAATGGGGCAAGATGGACTTTATCGTCCACGCCATCGGTTTCTCTGACAAAAATGAACTGCGTGGCCGCTATGTGGACACCACCCGCGAAAACTTCCTGATGACGATGGACATCTCTGTCTATTCGTTCACCGCCGTTGTTCAGCGCGCAGCAAAGATGATGACCGACGGTGGTTCGTGCCTCACCCTCACCTACTACGGTGCAGAACGCGTCATGCCACACTACAACGTCATGGGCGTTGCCAAAGCAGGCCTCGAGGCGTCTGTGCGCTACCTCGCCGAAGATCTGGGCAAAGACCGTATTCGCGTCAACGCGATCTCGGCGGGTCCGATCAAAACGCTGGCCGCATCGGGCATCGGTGACTTCCGTTACATCTTGAAATGGAACGAATATAACTCGCCACTGCGCAAAAACGTGTCGATCGACGAAGTGGGCGGTTCCGCGCTTTACCTTCTGTCCGATCTCTCAACCGGCGTGACGGGCGAAACTCACCACGTTGACGCAGGCTACCACGTTGTCGGCATGAAAGCCGTCGACGCGCCTGACATGAACAAAGAGTAAACCATGACCGCCGCCGCATTTCTGTCGATCGTTCTGATCCACCTTGCGGCGGCGATTTCCCCTGGACCCAGCTTTGTCGTCGCTGTGCGCACCGCAGCCTCGGACGGGTTCAAGGTGGCAACCGCCCTCGCCCTTGGGTTCGGGCTCGGTGCGATCCTCTGGGCCACCGCGGCAATGGCTGGCCTCGCCCTTCTCTTTGAAATTCTTCCCTCGTTGTTCATCGGCCTCAAACTGGTCGGTGCCGCGTTCCTCTTTTGGATCGCCTACAACATGTGGAAACACGCGAGCGAACCGCTGGCAGAACCGACACCGGGCGCCGCGCCCCGCTCTGCCGTTTCTGCGATGCGCTACGGGTTCCTGACATTTGCCTCGAACCCCAAGCCTGCTGTGTTCTTTGGCGCGGTCTTTGTCGGCCTCGTGCCGCATGACACGCCCTTGCCGTGGCGTATTGCCATACTTGCGGCTGTTTTCGCCAATGAAACACTCTGGTATATCATCGTTGCTCGGGTCTTTTCTCTGCCCCGCGCGCGTGCTGCCTATTTGCGACTAAAGGCCGGTGTTGACCGGATGTTCGGCGGGCTCCTTGCCCTGCTCGGCCTGAAAATCGCCCTGACGTAAAGGACTGACCAAATGGCAAAGAACGATCTTCTGCCCCACGAAAAAGGGTTCCATGTGTCTTGGGACCAAATCCACCGTGACAGCCGCGCGCTGGCATGGCGTCTGGACGGCCAAGGTCCGGCAGAAGATGGATCGTGGAAAGCCATCGTGGCGATCACCCGTGGCGGCATGGCCCCCGCGATGATCATCGCCCGTGAATTGGATGTCCGCACCATCGACACCATCAGCGTCAAATCCTACAACCACCAGAACCAATCCTCGGCTCAAGTGCTCAAGGCACCCGACGCAGAGATCATGGGTGACGGCACGGGTATCCTCGTCATCGACGACCTCGTGGACAGCGGTAAAACGCTTGAACTGGTCCGCGAAATGTATCCCAACGCCCACTTCGCCACCGTCTACGCAAAGCCCAAAGGCCGCCCGCAGGTGGACACCTTCATCACCGAAGTCAGCCAAGATACTTGGATTTTCTTCCCTTGGGATATGGCGCTGCAATACGTTCAGCCCTATCGCGGCACCGATTAATCATCGGTTAAAGTTATACAATTCGAACATTTCATGGCGCGAAATACTATCCTTTCGCGCCATTTTTATGCAAAAGTATACATTTTCCCAGATTTCCACGCCAATTCAAAAAACCGCGGACACTGACGGTTTCCCGTGGCTCCCCGCTTGCACCTTATCGCCCGCCCGCCTATTCATTGCAGGCCTTGTTTGACAGGGTGAAGAGATCAGTTTCAGGGGGGCCGCAGATGGCACGCGAAAAGAAGACAAAATTGGGCGTCTGGGTCATCTTGGGCCTTTTGTTCTTCAGCCTTGTGGGCTTTGGCACGACGAACCTGTCGGGTCGGACAAACACCCTCGCAACGGTCGGTGACAAAGAAATCACCCTGAACCAATACGCACTCGAACTGCGCCGCGGGATCGACACCTTCTCGGGTCAGGTCGGTCAACCGCTGAGCTTCACTCAAGCACAATCGCTCGGCATCGACCAACAGGTGCTGAACGACATGATCAACATGCGCCTGTTCGAAAACGAAGCCTCACTTATGGGCGTCTCCGTTGGCGACCAACGCGTGCGTGACCGCGTGACCTCGAACCCGAATTTCCAAGGCTTCTCTGGCACCTTCGACCGCGACGCCTACCGCGATGTTCTGTCCCGCATGGGCACCCGCGAAAGCGACTACGAACAAGCGCTCCGCGATGAAATGGCCGCAACCGCGCTGCAGATCAGCCTGACCGCTGGCTACACCGTTCCCGCTGGTTACATCGATGCGATGGTGAACTATGCCGCAGAACGCCGTGACATCACTTGGGTTCAGGTCACTGACGCCGCTCTGACCGATGCGATCCCTGCCCCGACCGACGAAGACCTCGCTGCCTACCACGAAGGTCACCCCGCCGATTTCACCACGCTGGAAACCAAATCCATCGTTTATGCGGCCCTGACACCCGACATGCTGCTGCCGACGATTGAGGTGGACGAAACATCGCTTCGGGATCTCTACGCACAGCGCACCGCTGACTATAACAGCCCAGAGCGTCGCTTGGTCGAACGTCTCGGCTTTGCGGATGAGGCCTCTGCCCAAGCCGCCATGGACGCGATCACCGCTGGCGAAACCGACTTTGACCAACTGGTTGCGGATCGTGGCCTGACGCTTGACGACGTTGACCTCGGTGATGTGGATCAGATGCAACTGGCCGAAGCGGGCGCTGCTGTTTTCGCGGCTGCCTCGGGCGACGTTGTTGGCCCACTGCCCTCGCTGATCGGACCCGCGCTGTTCCGCATCAACGCCGTGCTCGAAGCGGAATCGATCCCGTTTGAAGTTGCCGCTGACGAACTCCGCGCTGAACTGGGCCGTGACCGTGCCCGCCGTGTGATTGGCGATGTCGCCGAACAGATGGCTGATCTCATCGCTGGCGGTGCCCGCGTTGAGGACCTCGCTGACCAAACCCAAATGGAGCTTGGTTCGATTGACTGGACTGTCGCCTCGACCGACGGCATGGCCGCTTACCCTGAGTTTCGTCAGGCCGCGGCTGTGGCGCAGATCGGTGCCTATCCTGAACTGATCGAAATGTCTGACGGTGGCATCTTTGCGCTGCGCGTCGAAACGATCCAAGAGCCCGCACTGCAGCCGCTTGAGGATGTGATCGACGAGGTGACCGCTGGCTGGACACGCGACACCACCCAAGCCGCGATCCTCGCCAAAGCCGAAGAGATGGCAACCGCCCTCTCCAACGGTTCGCAGTTCGGTGAATTTGGCCTCGCACCAACCATCGACGTTGACGTGACCCGTCAGACCTTCCTCGACTACACCCCCGAAGGTTTCATGACCCGCGTGTTCGAAACCTCGGCTGGCAATGGCTTTGCCCTGCCCTATGACGGCGGCGCGGTTCTGGCCCGTGTGGATGCTGTGAACGCACCGAACCTTGAGGACCCCGATGTGATCGCCCTGCGTGATCGTTTCGCGGCGCAGCTGTCGAACGGTGTGGCTCAGGACGCGATGCAGATTACGCTCAACACCCTGCGCGGTGAGACCGACATCAATGTTGTGCGCGAGGCCGTGAACGCGGTCCACGCTCAGATCCAATAAGGGAACCGCACTATGGCCCTCAGCCCAGATTTCGAGAGCTTCCAACGTGGCTATGACGCTGGTGAAAACCAGATCGTCTACACCCGTCTGGCCGCTGACCTCGATACGCCTGTGTCCCTCATGCTCAAACTCTCGGGCGCGGGCAAAGATGCCTTCATGCTGGAAAGTGTGACGGGCGGTGAAGTCCGTGGTCGCTACTCTATCGTTGGCATGAACCCTGATCTGATCTGGCGCTGTGACGGCACCACGGCCCGCGTCAACCGCGCGGCCCGCTATGATGACGACGCCTTTGTCGAAGAAGAGGCCGATCCGCTCACCTCGCTGCGCAACCTGATCGCGGAATCAAAGATTGATCTGCCGGACGATCTGCCGGGCGCTGCGGCTGGCCTCTTTGGCTACCTCGGCTACGATATGATCCGTTTGGTCGAACACCTGCCCGACGTGAACCCTGATCCCATCGGCCTGCCCGATGCGATGATGTTGCGTCCATCGGTCGTGGCTGTCCTCGACGGGGTCAAAGGTGACGTAATCCTCGTGGCACCCGCATGGGCAAACTCTGGCCTCTCGGCCAAGGCTGCCTTTGCCCAAGCCGCTGAACGCGTCAAAGAAGCCCAACGCGCCTTGGACCGCCCTGTCCCCGTCGACAGCCGCGAATTCCGCACCGCGCACGAGGCCGCGCCTGCCACGTCGAACTTTACCAAAGACGGCTATATGGCAGCCGTCGAAAAGGCCAAGGACTACATCCGCGCGGGCGACATCTTTCAGGTCGTGCCAGCCCAACGCTGGACCCAAGAGTTCCGCGAACCGCCCTTTGCGCTCTATCGGTCGCTGCGCCGCACGAACCCGTCGCCGTTCATGTTCTTCTTTAACTTCGGCGGGTTTCAGGTCATCGGCGCCTCGCCCGAAATCCTCGTTCGTGTGTTCGGCAACGAAGTCACCATTCGCCCCATCGCAGGCACCCGCCCCCGTGGTGCCACGCCCGAAGAGGACAAGGCGAACGAACTCGACCTCTTGGCCGACAAAAAGGAATTGGCAGAGCATCTCATGCTCCTCGACCTTGGCCGCAACGACACGGGGAAAGTGTCCAAAATCGGCACCGTCCGCCCGACCGAACAGTTCATCATCGAACGCTACAGCCACGTGATGCACATCGTGTCGAACGTGGTCGGTGAACTGGCCGAGGACCAAGACGCGCTCTCTGCCTTCTTTGCGGGGATGCCCGCGGGCACAGTCTCTGGCGCGCCCAAGGTCCGCGCGATGGAGATCATCGACGAGCTGGAACCCGAAAAGCGCGGCGTCTATGGCGGCGGCTGTGGGTACTTCAGCGCGAACGGCGACATGGACATGTGCATCGCCCTACGGACTGCGGTCCTCAAGGACGAGAAACTCTACATCCAAGCAGGCGGCGGCGTCGTCTACGACAGCGACCCCCACGCCGAATACATGGAAACCGTCCACAAATCGAATGCCATCCGCAAAGCCGCCGAGGACGCCACGCGTTTCACGGGATCGGGCAATAACTGAGAAAAAAGAACCCCGCGCAAGCGGGGTTTTATTTTAACTCCTGTTGTGCATGCCTGATCAAATCGAGCACCAACGCGAGTTGAATTTCAAATGTAACGTGAGACAGTTCAACTGGTAAACCATCAAGGTCTGCGGAAATCACCAAATCTGACCATTTAAACGGCAGTCCAGGATAAAATTCACTTTTTCCTGGGCGGCGTAAGTCCCACTTGTTGTCGTGAGAAACCGCATTCCGAAGATGTTTCGCGACTTTATAACTGCCAAACTTTTGAAATATTTCAGTTTGGTTGCTATCGACGCAGTAAACTTTGATCGTCTCAAACGTTTCTTTGAGTGAGTTTCTGAAAATAGACTTTATGCACTCTTTTACAGCGATTTCTCTGTCTGCTGGTTCGGCAAGCAGTTTTGATACTTCGGTAAAGTCGATAGTTAGACCACCGACTTTTGCATGATGACCAGCCAACAAACCACGTGAACGTTCTTCGGTTAACAAAAATACACCTGACAGCCCCAAAATCAGGTTGTTCTTAATATTTTCCAACTGCGAACAGAGTTCCGAATGTAACATTTCCACCAACTAAAATTAACGCCAAATTAAGCAGCGCAGGAAACCCCTCAGCCCCCTGCGCTTATCTCTCTTACTCTTCGATCATGTCCACGCGGGTGGCGTGGCGGCCGCCTTCGAATTCGGCGTCGAGGAAGGCATCAACGATGGCCAGAGCCAGACCTTCGCCGACAACGCGGGCACCGATCGACAGGATGTTGGCGTTGTTGTGCTGACGGATCATCGCAGCCGAAAACTGGTCAGAGCAGACGCCGCAACGGATGCCTTTGACTTTGTTCGCGGCCATCATAATGCCTTGGCCTGTGCCGCAGAGGATAATGCCCAGATCGCAATCGCCCGAAGCCACACGCTCTGCCGCGGCCTTGCCATGGACGGGATAATGAGTGCTGACGTTCTCGGTCGGGCCGATGTCGACGGCCTCATAACCTTTGGCGGTGATGTGGGCGGCGATGGCCTGACGCAGCTCGATTGCGGCGTGGTCGCTAGAGAGGACGATACGTGTCATTGTGGTTCCGTTTGTAGTGGGTTTCGTCTGGGAGATAGCCCGAAGGCCCGCCCGTTAGTCCTTTAAAATCGCCGAAACAGGGGCCAAAGCGACCTGCCCCGCCCTATTCGCCGTCGACCAGAGCGTCAGCGCGCTGAGCGATTCCGCCCGCAGACGCGAGATCAGCACAACGCCGCTGGTTTGCCGCGCCTGAAACGCGGAACGGTCGATAAAGCGGCGAATGACGGCGGCGGTTTGGTCATTGCTATCAAGGTCACGTTCGACCGTGGCAACGGGCACATCAGCGCCCTCAGCCGCACGGATCGCCGCGTTCAGGCCACTCGCCGCCGTGATGAACCCACGCCCATCGGCCGCAAGGCGGGCCATAACTGCTTCGGTCGCTTGACGGTTCGATTGCAGGCCTGCGTCCCCCATATCGAGAACCATCGCAGCCTCTGGCATGGTGGCAAAGGTGGCTTCCATCACTTGGGCCGCATCAGGGGCCGTGGCGTTTGCGGGCAAGGTCAGGATCGCCGCAACCTCATAGCCCGCAGCGCGGTAAGCGGCGGTTTTCGAAGCTGCATCAGGGTCAGAGACAGCAATCGCGACCGTCACGGGGAACGGCACCGCAGAAAGGAGCAAAGGCCCGTTCGGCAAAGCCCCGTCATCGATCACCACAAACGACATCAGCGGCAGATCGTCAGGGTTCGCGAAATAGGCCGAGTAATCGAGGAGCGCGTTGGTGCTGGCCTCGACCACGGGCGCCTCGGCTTCGGTCGCGGGTCGACGGATCACGACAGAGCTATCGCTCGACGGCATCACGCTCGCGGGTTCACCAGAGAGACCGGGCACAGGGGCCGCGTTGACGTTTGGTGCCTCGGGTTCAGGCGTGGGTTCTGGCTCAGGTTCAACAACCTTAGGCTCAACCACCTCGGGCACCACCATCTCGGGCGCTACATCCGTCACAACGGGCGCGTCCTCAACAGGCGCTGGCTCTTCCTCAGGCACCACAATCACTTCAATCGCGGGCTGGGTGCTGACCACGATATCGGCCTCGCCCGTTGGCATTTCAGGCTGTGCAACCATTGGCGACTGGAGAACAGGCGCATCGGTTGTGGCCTCAACGCCTGCGGATTGCTCCGCCTCTGGCTCAGCCATATCGCCTGCAATTTCAATTGGATCAGGACGATCCGCAGGTGTCGTATCCGCAATCGGCGGCGTAGGTTCGGTGACCTCCATCGCGACACCGGGTGACATATCAGGCGCTTCGATCTGGATGCCCGTCGCCGCATCTACAGCCAAGGTCGGGCTTTCCACCTCGACCGCGACAGGCTCAATCTGCGCGGACTGAGTTTCCACCCCGACAGGAGGCGTCGATGGTACGGGCAATGGGGCCAACAGTGACACCACCGATAGCCCTGCACCTGCAACCAATGCGCCTACACCAACGCCTGAAAGTAATCCTCGTAACACCTATCTGCCCCCGTGACGCCCCAGTCCGGTAAATTCCCCTGCGGACCTTGACGGTCCCTCTCATACAGGATCATGTATGCGCCGACTATACCGCCACCTTTACGGTCGGCAAAACCCCTAAATGCTTGTTGGGCCTACCATGTTGCTCTTGATCGATAACTACGACAGCTTCACCTACAACCTAGTCCATTACTTGGGCGAATTGGGCGCGGATGTTGTCGTCAAACGCAATGACGCCCTCACCGTTCAGGACGCGATGGGCATGAACCCCGAAGCGATCCTACTGTCCCCTGGCCCCTGCGATCCTGCTCAGGCCGGGATCTGCCTTGCACTGACAACCGCGGCGGCTGAGACAAAGACACCGCTCATGGGCGTTTATAATAATAACCAAGGGTGCCGAAAGGAGTTGAAATTAGAACTACTTTTGAGTCTGGGTTCGCAGCCAGGAAAGGCGTGGTCCCATTAAAGACATCTTCAGAGATATAAGCAGCCTCATTGAAAACAAG
>NZ_JALRGW010000239.1:0-505 GCF_023253315.1 Aestuarium sp. | reverse complement strand
TAGGACTGGAACATCATGTTGACCGGGCGCCGGTGCGCCGGCAAAGCCGTGATGTCCTGGCCATCCAGCAGGATGTGGCCGCTATCAGGGTGTTCCAGGCCGGCGATCAGGCGCAGCAGGGTGGATTTGCCGCAACCGGACGGCCCGAGCAGCACCAGCGATTCACCTTCATCGACGCTGAGGTCGAGGCTGTCTACGGCAGGTTCGGCGCCCTAGGATTTGCTGACGCCGGCTGCCGCCCTTGATCCGGGTCCAGGTACGGCTGATCGTGCGCTGCTCGGCCTGGCTGGACGGCACCACGGTGTAAAGATTTTTCAGCGCCTCGACCGGCGGGAACACGTCCTTGTCGGCCATTGCTTCCTTCGAGACGAGCGACAGCGAGTCCGGCACTGCATTCGGATACTGCACGGCGTTGGTGATCTTGGCCATCACCTTGGGCTGCAGCACGTAGTTGATGAAGGCATGCGCGTTATCGGCATTCGGCGCATCGGCCGGGATCACCATC
>NZ_JALRGW010000238.1:0-505 GCF_023253315.1 Aestuarium sp. | reverse complement strand
GAGCCAGCAAGATGCCCAGGAAGAGCAGCACGTGCTGAGGCTTCCTGGCCTACTTCAAAATATCGAGCAGGCGCCTGAAATGCTAAGCCCTTTGCCTTACTACGAAGCTGAGAAGACGGCGGACATCGGCGCTGGGAAGATACTCCCGCCCATAAGCGACGACCTCGACACCCTATTCCCGTTCCCACATCGCCCCTTGCGTGGTCTTCTCTTGGAACTCCTAGTATCCTCCTCGCGTCAATGTCCTGCGCTGCCTCGCACGTATGTTGCTTGTATTAGCGACAAGAGGCACCCTGGTGTCGCCAAAGCCCGCTCTCTCAGTTCTCAAATCCCCCTCCTGCCTCCGATCAGCGATAAGCGAAGTAAAAGTAGGAAGCGATCCACAGGGGCTGGACTACTTGAGCAGTAGCAGAGCACTCACCCGGGCCAGTTTTAAATAGCCACCGGTTTGCGGCGGTCACGATTTCTCGAGAACTCCGTGTTGGATCTCTCTGAAACTTAGATG
>NZ_JALRGW010000237.1:0-507 GCF_023253315.1 Aestuarium sp. | reverse complement strand
CTTTTTCCTGTGTCGCAGCAGTAATGGTCACGCCACCAAGAGTGGTGCGCAAGCTTGCCGAAGTTTGGTCTTGCTTGCTGTTTGTATTGTCCGCTTGAACTACAATGGTCGAAACCGACAGTTCAACGCCACCGTAGTTGATGTCAGCGCGCAGCACTGCATCTTCGTTGGTCGCATCGGTGAAGTCAGAGGTAAAGCCGTCGGACTCCATGTCGCCAGCAGATGCCCAGTACTTCGAACCTGCAACGCCAGTGTCACCGAAGTAGATCGACGCGTTTTCCGAAGTCAGCGACAGAACGTAATCATCAGTCATCAAGTCAGTGGTGCTTGCAGTCGAAGTACCATCGTCGTCCTGGATGTCGAAGTTAACGGTTGCACCGGCAGTGATACCGTTATCCAGAGCTTGCGACAAAGATGCGGTCATAGTCGCACCCCAGTAGAAGCCGTCGTTGTCATCAGCAACGGTACCAGAGCGTGCAGACATTGCAGCGGTAGCGTCGGGGTCGT
>NZ_JALRGW010000236.1:0-509 GCF_023253315.1 Aestuarium sp. | reverse complement strand
CCCACGGCGACGGCCCTTAAGCCACCGCCAGAACCCGACCCATAGGTCAGCTGACCTCGGTCGTAGGGTCCCACCTGCCTAGAGGTGGCGTCTTTGGATGACGTTAATCTCATTTGGGGTCTGCAACATCATAGACTTCCGCACGAACAGTTACCTATGCAATTCTTAAGGAGCCTGGCCGGCGCCCCTCGGTCCAGTGAAGGGGGGGTGCTGATGAGTTTCGTAGGCGGACGGTGTGATCCCGCCCCAGGCGCCCAGGGGGCACAACAAATTAAGCGGCAATGACGGAGGGGCTAAACGGATAGACCAGGGCCTGGCCGTCGCCGAGCGCCGATAGGGTAGTCCTAAGATAGTGAACGAAGGGAGGGAGTTCGACATGCGGTGCGGTGACCGCAATGATTGTGCTCTATGCGACGACTTGTTAATGTGTGTGTGTGTGTGTGTGTGTGTGTGTGAAGGAGACGACGACTATAGTTTGGGTCATGCCCCGGTAGGGGTGTGGCCCTTGC
>NZ_JALRGW010000235.1:0-512 GCF_023253315.1 Aestuarium sp. | reverse complement strand
TGATGATTTAGCCAAAGAAATGGCCGATCCAAGTAATACAGAACATGTAGCGGCACCTATTCCTGGATTGCTAGTTGATGTTGCTGTTACTGAGGGTATTAAAGTTCAAAAAGGCGCTAAGCTATGCACCATTGAAGCTATGAAAATGGAAACTGTGATTTACGCTGATCAAACAGGAACTGTTGATAAGCTTTGTGTCAAAGCAGGCGAAAACATTGAAGCCCAACAATTATTATTTGTTATAAAATAAATTTCTTCCATCTATATATATGTTAGTTTTGACTTGTGCTTAAAAAAATCGTAACAGCAAAACACCGAGGTTTTTGTGCGGGAGTTGACCGAGCTGTTGAAATTGTTGAGAAAAGTTTAGTTAAATACGGTGCACCAGTCTATGTGCGCCATGAGATTGTCCATAATAAGTTTGTTGTTCATAATTTAAAAGAAAAGGGAGTTATCTTTGTGGAGTCTTTAGATGAAATTCCACAAGGAACAAAACAACCTGTGATCTTTTC
>NZ_JALRGW010000234.1:0-513 GCF_023253315.1 Aestuarium sp. | reverse complement strand
GCCACTCTTTCATCCAGGCCCGCGCGGCATCCAGCTTGTGTTCGTAATCCGGCGTATCGGCAAGTTTTGCCGCCAGATCGACCGTCAGCGTCGCCATCCCCGGCCAAGGGGCAAAGAACGACCCGCCGATCACCCCATCCAGCACCCGCGCATTGCGCGCCAGATAGCGCGCCAGCGCCGGTGCGGTTGCGGCAATGTCGATGATAAGGTCCACCAGCGACGGGTTCGCCTCAAACAGCGAAAAGATCTGCACGCCCGATGGCAGCCCGGCCAGAAAACCATCCAGCGCCACCAGCGCCTCATCCGGGTTGGCCGCCCGGTTCAGCCGCTTCAGCAGCACCGGGCGCAGGCGGCGAAAGATGGCTTGCGCCCGGTCTGAGCGCAGACAGGCATAGCTGGACCAGCCGTCGACAATGCTGCGGGCGTGGTCCGACAGCTCTGGCCCGTCTTCCGCTTCGCCGGGGGCAAAGAAGCCTTCGGTCAGCCGGTCAGTGGCCTGAAGCCGGTCCAGAA
>NZ_JALRGW010000233.1:0-514 GCF_023253315.1 Aestuarium sp. | reverse complement strand
TGAACACGCCACGGGACACACCGCTTGTGCGGCTTAGGCTGCCCATAATCCAGTGACCTTCGCGGTAGTCGTAGGCCACATATTTATCAATCTCGTTAGAACCTTCAGATGGATAGAAGAACCAGACTTCGTTGTGCTGACCGTTAGACACAGCCCAGCACTTGCTAATCTGAGCCGTGTTGATGTTGGAGAACACAGCGTCATGCACTTCACAGTCAACAGGCGAGACAGACGACCCGTCATAGCGGAAGAACCCGTTCTGGCTCATCCAGAACACGCCTGCGGGTGTGTTTGCTACAGCCTTACGCGCAATCAAGCCGCAGGCATCACCAACGCGCTCAAACTGGAAGATGTAAGGTGGGCCAATGTATACACCGCGATGACAGTCTTGGTCCGTCAGGATAACAGTCTGACCCTGAGAACGAACGCCAGCCATAATGCGGCCTGACGTTTGCAGCGTGATGTCGCCAGCTTGGTTTGTGCTGGCAGGCGTCCAGAGCGTGTTATCCTCAAA
>NZ_JALRGW010000232.1:0-516 GCF_023253315.1 Aestuarium sp. | reverse complement strand
AGCCCTACGAACCCGATTAGCCTCACTAGAGGCCCTATCCCGACCAGACTTCAACAATGCAAACTCAGGGAAGACTGGGTCAGTGGGCTTAGACGACAGAGGGTAGTCCCGAAGGGCATCCAACAATGGACCAACTAGTGGAATATTTGCTTGGATACCGTCTTTATCCAGTCGCCTGATTTTGTTGTGACGAAGATACATAGTGGGGATGTTCTCATTGAGATTTACGTCCCTCACCTCCAAGCCATATGCATCACTGATACGACAGCCAGTGTACAACAAGAAAAGTATAAGCAGTCGAACGTGGGGCTTTTCGTTCAACGTAGCCGCTTCATAGCTGGCAAACTCGGCTGGGTTCAAAGGCCAACGCCTAGTAGCCAACTGAACTTCCCGCTGTTTATTGCGAAGTTTGAAGAACGGGTTACGCATTGGGTGGTTATCAATATATAACCCCTGCCCCTTTTCAATGATGTGGGCAAACACAGCACTAGGGTACCGAAGGTTCGTATCTCCAGT
>NZ_JALRGW010000231.1:0-520 GCF_023253315.1 Aestuarium sp. | reverse complement strand
CTGCTCAAATGGGGAAAAAGGCTGCAAGAAAGGCAGCTACGTATCTGCCTACGTATATCACTCCCAAAACGTGGCGTATTTGCGATTAGAGACTGCCAGGCGCTCTACTGTAACGCATACGTTTCCGTAGCGCGTACATATACCTATTTATATGACGCATTTACCTGCCTTTTGTCCTTTTTGGGGGGACTTTCGGACTTCGGGCTTTCGGACTTTCCTACTGGACCAAGCAGTACCGAGGCTGAGAGACTGGACTGGACTACTTTAGCAGTAGCAGAGCACTCGCCCGGACATTCAAATGCGCTTTCGCTAAAAATGGTACATTTATGTTGAGAGATACTGGACTGGACTACTTGAGCAGTAGCAAAGCACTGGACTGGACTGGGCTACTTGAGCAGTAGCACTCACCCGGGACTGGACTACCTGGACTACTTGAGCAGTACCTATCGAGATCACAACTGATCCGAAAAATCACTAATTCGGCCTTCACAATTACCGATGACCATGCCCACGCCAATCG
>NZ_JALRGW010000230.1:0-517 GCF_023253315.1 Aestuarium sp. | reverse complement strand
TGGGAGCCTGGGTGGCTTGGGGTCGGGCACGGACAGCCAGCTTGGTAGAGATTGTTCACTGGCGACAGCCGTGCCTACGGGATCGGGGTTGCCTTGTTCCATAGTAAGCAGGAGTGTATCAGGTGAATTATTGTGATGCAAGGAACCCAGTGGGTTTTATGGATTCAAAAAATTAAAAAATTCCGTGCGGCACCTACGGCGCTGGACCCTTGAGCCGTCGGCCCTCCCCCGCCCCCTCGGCCCAAATGACCCTCCTGAATCACGGCAACCGGGCCAGCGCGGACACCGCGACCCGCTGGGTCAGGCGATGCCGAGCGCATCCGCAACCCGCTGGGTCAGTGGTTCATGGGTCATCGAGGCGCATCCAGTGGGTCGGGGAGCAGAACCCAGAGGGTCAGGGGATAGCGACCCAGTGGGTCATCACAGGGCGACCCAGCGGGTGAAAAGGGGCCATTGTGACAACTGGCCCTTTCGCGCAGGCGAGGCGCAAGATTTGATACTTTTCCAGTGGGTCATT